>NZ_JBPFDQ010000066.1:0-28854 GCF_059415045.1 Ferdinandcohnia sp. SAFN-114
TCAAATTAATGAAAAAGTGTTAAATTTAATATGGATAGGTGTTTTATATATGTCTCATTTGGCTAGGTCAGTTCAGGCATAAGCTTTTTTGTTTCTGAAAGGGTATAATTGAACTCTTCTACTCCTTCGCCCGGAAGGCCAATGATTAAGTCCATGTTGATATTGTTCATCCCCATATTTCGTGCAAGATGAAACTTTTCTACTGTTTCTTCAACCGTGTGATGACGGCCAATCGCTTTCAGTGTTTCCTGTATATAGGACTGAGGATTAATACTGATACGGTCAATATTCCACTTCTTTAGGACGTCTAGTTTTTCCGGTGTAATTGTGTCCGGTCTTCCCGCTTCAACTGTAATTTCACGAATGTTTTTCACATTTGGGAAGGATTGGTACATTTCTTCATACAGCATGTCCATCTCTTCTGCCGTGATACTTGTTGGAGTTCCGCCACCATAATATACGGTTGTAATATTAATGTGATTTTCCTTCAACCAACGCCCCATCTCACGCATCTCATAATGAAGTCCACCTAGGAAGGAATTAACCGAACCTTGTCTTCCATTGATCGCATAGGCAGGAAATGTACAATAGGCACATTTTGTTGGGCAGAAAGGAATCCCAATATAAATACTTACTTCGTTTTGTAGTTGATATAAATCAGGGACCATTGTGAGTTGGCGGTCAACAATTTGGAGCATTAATTCAAGTTTTTCATCTGTAATTAAGTAATCTTCTTTCAGCTCTTTGTGTGCTACCTCATGAGATTTTCCCTCTCGAACCTTTTTGTGTAACAGTTTTGTTGGACGCACGCCAGTAAGCATTCCCCATGGCTGAGTAATACCTGTAAAATCTTGCATCACCATTACATACACATGTGAGACTGCATTTTTAATCTTTTTAAATAGTTCTTTGTCATTCTCAAATGGAGGAAATTCCTTACGATAGCTTCCCTTAAATTCGTTCCCGGATTTGATGTCAGTCAGTTTGGCATATGTTGTTATGACAGGACTATTATATTCATATTGGAAGTCTATTAATAGCTCAGGATTATCTAACTCACTAATTGAGAGTTCACTTTCTTCATAAAAAAGATTCGTGATGAGCTGTAGTGGTCGTAAAAACCTGTCATCCCCGAGCCCTTTGAATAATATTCGCATAATTTGTATCACCTTTTCAAAAAAATACTTATTTAAGTGTACAGAATGTACCTTTTTTAATCAATATGAGAATTTTGGGTAGTTTTTGTTTCTGCATTCTCCCTATAAAAAAACCCCCACAAACCGTGGAGGCAAGCCCAACTCTATTTTTCAATCTTAATTTGTTTTAAGAAGTCAATTCTTTGCTGCTTACGGAAATGCTCTTTAATCATATAGGAGACGCCATTCATATTGTTGGACCGAGTCACCCAGTCAGCAGCAAATTTCACTTCCTTCGGTGCATTCCACATTGCAACCCCTAAGCCAGCAGATTCAATGATTTCAATATCATCTATTGAATCTCCAATAACAACTGCTTCATGCAAAGGAATATCTAAGTGATTAGCTAACGTTTTTAATCCATTAAGCTTAGAAACCCCAAAAGGAGTGATTTCTAGCTTATGTGGTTCTGTTAGATCCACTTGAATGTCATTGAAATGCTCAGTCACTGTTTCTCTAATTGCCCTCAGTTCATTTTCACTTTGTGAATAGACCTCAATCTTAGGTGGTGCAACAGGATTGTCTGTTAAATAATCCCCAAGCGAATCGACAAACTGCATTGGATAAAAGAGTGGATCACCAGAACCAAACATTGCTTTTGCGATTAAATTACCAGGGAATCTTACGCGATTGCCAATTGAAAACTTTTCATGTTGGAGGCGAATGCTACATTTAAAGTTTTCTAATACCTGGACAATATTAAATGTTTTCTCTTCTGAAATACGTTTTACATAAATAGGTTCATCAAGGTTATCACTGATGAATCCTCCATTATGCGTAATTAGCAATGAGTTCAGCTTTAATGCTTTTGCGATTTTTTTTGTCGATGGGAAGTGACGTCTTGTTATGAGAGTCACATAAACTTCCTTTGCACGGACGAAATCGATGGCTTCCTTTGTACCACTTTGAAGCCGACCGTTTGGACGTAGTAATGTGCCATCCACATTTATTGCTAGTAACCTATACATATGGCAGGTCCTCCTTCTCAGTTGGGCGTCCCCTATACATATGGTTATGAAAAAATGAAACTGATTAGAACAAAAGACTAATATAGAAAAATGGACGACAACATGTGAAACTTAATGTTTCACATATATGAGCAAAAAAAAGAACCCTCACCATATTGGCGTAGGTTCCAAAGAAGTCTTATTGTTGATCCATACTTCCGTATAATTCTTCAAGTGGTTTAAGCATGATTTGATTTAATTCGCCGATAACAACGCTCATTCGCTGCTCTGCTTCCATAAGTTTTGCAATTGTATCATGTTGTTGAACAAGTGCAACTTGTCTCTGAGCCTGTTCTACTTCTTCTTGTGAAATATCTTCACCCATCATTTGTTTTTGTTGAAGGGATAACTGAATATTTCGAAAGCTTTCAAATAATTTCTTCGCACCTTCGTCGTTATTCACTTGATCATATAAATGCTTTAGTTGTTTAAACTCATCACTCTCACGAATCGCCTTTTCAACACCATAAGCAACATCATATAAATTTACACCCATTTTACCTACCTCCTTTATCCAGATTTATTACGAGCAAAATGGTTCTTTTCCACTATAACAAACATTTCCATATAATTCACCCTCATCTAAAAAATAGAGTGGATATTTTAAGATATTCTATACAGAGCGATTTGCTTATGTTTATGTTTATTGTAGAAACTGTGCAATAATCCCTTGAAGAATTCCAATGATTCCACCTAGAAGTGCTCCTAAATAGGTAATCATCTTGAATTCTCGTTTAGAAATACCTAACACCATTTCCTCTAGTCGCTCTACAGAAAATGTTCCAACCTGATCCTTTACAATTTCCTCGAGCTTTAGGCTTTTCATCATTTTCTCAATACGATTTGCCACAAATTCGCCGGCCATCTCAATCCCTTTAGGAACTATCGTCTCAAGGATTCTTTCTTTGTAAGGTAGTAATACCTCATTTGCAGGAGTTTTAAGATACTTCTTAACAGGGAAGATGTTTAGAGACTGTTCCTTTAGGAATGAAAGAATTTTTTCTGACCCTACCTGCTCAACAATTATATTAACCTCCCAGGATTTTACCTTATTCCACTCTTTTTCAATCAAAGATTGTATAAGCTCCTTTGTCCCCGGGTTTGATAGAAATTTTATAATTTCAGGTTGGATCTTATCTATTAAGCTTGTGTTTCCTAAAAACATTTGTACCATATTTCCAAGCATTCCACGGGTCGATAGGAACTCATCGATCATTCTTTTTAGTCGAAGTTTCCCTTCCTCACTTTCGAAATACTCTATACCTTTTTCGGTTATATATTCCGCGACCGCTGGAAATCTTTTTTCGATAGTTGAAAGTAGCTCCTCAGGAATGACATTGCCTATTTCCTTTTGGCCCATTTCATGTAAAAGACTTTTAAATTTGGTTTCAATAAGGTTAGTTAGTTGCTCCTCTGCACGTTCATCAAGATTATATATCCCAACTTGTCCAGCAATCTCGACTAAATTTTTCTCAGTATCCAGCAGTTTAGAAACCTCTTCTTTCGCCCAACCTTCGATGTTGGCAACAAAACTTTCATCCAGTAACTTTTTCTTTAGACTTTCTGGAGTTAAAAGATGCTCTACCACGGTTCTTCCCATTTGCCTTGCTAACTCATCCCTACGCTTCGGGATTAATCCAGGAGTAAATGGAAGGCGTTTTCCACCAATATAGATGGCTTTATATGGCCGAAATAACATCTTAATGGCCAATGAATTCGTAACTCCTCCAATAATGGCTCCAATCACCATCATTAATACAATCATTAAAAAAACGTTCATACAGATCACCCTTTGTTAACTTAATATCAAATACACCAAGGCGGTATTTGCCCGATTTTTTTAGGCTCACACGCTGTGGGTCAAAAAGACGTTACCAAAGAACTTGGCATTTTTAGTCTTTGATCATATGCTCGGAAAATGTCCTTTTAAAAATCGTGGAATCCGCCGAAGGCTTAACTTTATTCTGCAAGGAATAATTTCCACTATATTGTTTACCCCAAACTATTTCATACCACTTATAGAAATAAAGGACTTCTACTGAATAAAGTTAATTTTTTTTCACAGTTTTTATTGTCTTTTCATACGATACGATATCAGACATTTGCCTATATATTGAAACAAAATTGTTTTTCACCTTATCAATTATAGTGTTTGAACGTCAAGTTACGCAAATGGGGTTATCATGATGACGAAAAAAATTCTTATCGAGGTGATTCCTGTTTCTGACGAGCAGGATTCCTTTTTACAAATAAAAATGAGTGACATCATTATTAAGAAGTTTGGCTTACAAAAGGAACAGACAATTGAATTATACTGTAACAGGAATAGTCTTATGGTAAATATCGTATCTATTAATGAGAGCGAGCCTGTCATTCAATGTCCAACTTTCATATTAAAAGAATTACAGCTTCCTCCTGAGAACTTTTCAATAACGTTATTCAAAAAAGCAAATGACAAACTAGAAATGGGTCCCGTTATCGGGCTATTAACGGAAGCAACAGAAAAAAACAACCAGGTATCATTTGGTTCAATCGGAGAGTTTTGCGAGGAAATTTCACTCTACGCAAGCGAAATCGGAGTGCTTTTCTACGTTTTTACCTTAAATACATTTTATGACCAAAAAGGGTACATCTTTATCGATGGAATATGGAAAAAATCTTCTGTTCCCTACCCTCATGTGGTTCACAATCGGATTCACTCACGCAAGCGAGAGCAACACTCGAGTTTTATCGATTTTACAAATGAACTGCAAATGAACAATATCCCATATTTTAATGATCATTTTCTGAATAAATGGGAAGTACACGAAATGCTATATGATAATGAGCATCTCCATTCATACCTACCTGATACCATGCTTTTAACAAATAAAGATGTTCTCTTTGAAATGCTTGAAAAATATCAATGTGTATTTGTAAAACCGGTCCATGGGAGCCAGGGGAGAAATATTTTTCGGATTCAAAAAACGGATGAAGATACGTATTTTTTAGATTATACAACGTTCTCAGGTGACATCGAGACGGTCCATCAAAGCTTCCCTTCCCTCTTTCAATCTTTATTCTCAAGGCTAAAACAGCATACTTTCATCGTTCAACAATGTATTCCGCTTCTTTCCTATAAAGAAAAGCCATTGGATTTTCGGGTACTTTGTCAAAAACAAGCCAGTGAAAAATGGCAACTAACCTCGATTGTTGCACGTGTATCTTCAAAGGATGAATTTGTTTCAAACCTGGCAAGAGGTGGAGAAATTCAAAAGGTCCACAGCGTCCTTCTCGAAAACTTTGAAATGAAAGAGATTCCGCATATTAAGAGATTAATAAGAGACTTAGCACTTGAAGTTGCTGAAATTATTGATGGAACAGCGGACGGATTATTTGCGGAGTTAGGGATTGACCTTGCTCTCGATGAAACTGGAAAGCCAACAATTATAGAGGTTAATACGAAACCATCAAAAAATCAGGAACAGGATAAATTATCTAACAAAATTCGCCCAAGCGCAAAAGCGCTTCTGCAGCATTGTCTCTTCCTTTCCAACCAACATGATCAATCAAAAATAGGATAAAAGAAAGGGGAGAATCTTGTGATTTCACTGGGATTTGTTACTCTTTATCCGAATCAGGAAAAAGGTTATGCAACGGAACTTGCTAAACGTGCGCCTGAATTCGGGATTCAACTATTCCGATTTACACCAACCTCTATCGAACCAGCCTCTGAAATGATTCAAGGAGAAAAATACAATGAGATTTCACATGCATGGGAAAAAAGCTTGTTTGAACTTCCAACATATTTATATGACCGCTGTTTCTACTCAGATGATGATGTCTCTAAGAAAAGTCAACCAATTATGAACTGGTTAAAAAGGAGGCCGGGCAATCTATTTCTAGGGCAAGGGCTGCCAAATAAATGGGAGATTTATAAAATTTTAAGTCAAGATGAGAAATTATCACCTTATATCCCTTCAACTGAACAAGCACTCTCCGCCTCTTCTATCCTTCGAACCCTAATGAAAAAACATCGACTTATTCTAAAACCAGAAAAAGGGTCGATGGGAAAAGGGATTATTGGTCTCTTTCTTCATCAGGATTATGTTGAAGCGATCTATAAAGATGCAAATCAACTAAAAAAGCAGCAGTTTAAAACAAGAGGGGAATTAAAAAAGTGGCTTGATAGTGTCATTTCTCACCAGCCCTATTTAACTCAAACCTATTTGCCTCTCCATGATGCAGACAACCGACCTTTTGATATTCGAATTCTTCTTCAAAAAAATGCGCAAGGGGTATGGATTGAACAAGGTCGTGGAATCCGCCTAGGATTGCGTGAGCATCTTATCTCAAATTTAGGTGGCGGTGGGGAAACTCATTCCTTTGAGAGTTGGACAGAAAAAATGTCTTTCAATCAAAGGCAATTACTCTCGGATAATATTCATACAATTATTAATAGGTTACCAGATGTTCTTGAAGGACATTTTAATCCCTTATTCGAACTTGGAGTTGATTTAGGTCTTACAAAGGACGGTGCCCTCTGGATATTAGATACAAATTCAAAACCAGGTAGAAAGGTAGTTATAGAAACGAGACCGGAACAAGAAGAAACTCTTTATACAACATTATTACAATATTGCACGTATCTACATTCTAATTAGAATAGCAAAAGGCGCACGCTATTCGCGACAAACATAAGTCGAGCGCTGACAGAAGGTGTCTTTTATCTTCAGAAGCGATTGGCTAGACCAGAGAGCCGTGGCGCATGAGGCTAGACACTTTAAAAAGGAGTTGTAATAAATGCGAACACCGCTTCCAATGAAAATTACGGAACAAGTAACAGGAACCGTGAATATTCCTAAAGCTTTCAAACTAAAAACACCAATCAAGCGTATCTTTTTTGGAACGTCCTCCTGTGAATGTAAGGTCGTTCAAACTGACCAACAGGAAATTAAAATTTCCCAGGATATTTTTAACAACTTAAAAATTCCTTATACAAGTACAACGCAAGTGATTATCCATGAGGATCATCTCTATATTGGTCCTTTGGTCGGAATTTTCACAGCTGGTTTTAGTGAGTCGATGATTCGCCCAATCGGGGAACGAACACTGTTTTTCGCAAAGCTATTGGCCCAAGAAAAAGCTGTCGGAGCATATGTATTTATTTTTGGTGCGAAACATATTGATTGGGATAAGGGTACCATTCATGGACTTTTTCATAGCCATAACGGCTGGGAAACGATTGAAATTCCATTTCCTAATGTTGTCTATGACCGTCTTCCAAACCGACGGACTGAAAAACATAAAACATTAAGTGAAATAAAACAACGTTTACATGATGAATACTTAATTCCATGGTTTAATCCTGGATTTTTTGATAAATGGGAAATCCATCAGTTATTAGAGGGTGATCACCGTGTCGCTACGTATTTACCTGAAACCCATAAAAGTCCGACCTTTTCACTAATTGAACGAATGCTTTCTAAATATCAGCATGTATACATTAAGCCAGCAAATGGAAGTCTTGGTTTAGGTATCTATCAAATTCTGTTTGATCGTGAAACGGATGAATATTATTGCAGATTTCGTGATACGGACGGAAAAAATCGTCTCCAACGTTTTACTTCCATTGAGTCATTTGTTAACACTCATTTCCGTAATAGACGATTGGAACATTATATTGTCCAACAAGGGATTCATTTAATTCGAAGTGATCATAAAACGATTGATTTTCGTATTCATACGAATAAAGATGAAAAAGGAAAATGGCAGGTTAGCGTGATGGCTGGAAAAATTGCAGGTCGCGGCAGTGTGACAACACATTTAAATAATGGTGGCGTGGTCCGAACACTTACTGAAATTTTTCCTGATGCCGAAGAATGCAAAAAAGTCACTGATTCACTAAGCCAGGCAGCCCTTTTATTAAGTGAAGTTATTGATTCTCGACAAAAAGGGCATATAGGGGAACTTGGTTTTGATTTAGGTATTGACAAGAATGGAAGTGTGTGGCTTTTCGAAGCGAATTCAAAGCCGGGGCGTTCGATTTTTTCTCATCCAAAGCTAAGAAAATACGATAAACTATCAAGCAGACTCCCACTACAATACGCTGTTTACTTAACAGAAACGACGATTAAAGCCCCTGAGGAAGTGTTCAGATGAGCACCATTTACTATCACACCGTAAAACAGGAATGGTATCAATGCGAGGAGGAGAATGGGCTTTATATCGGAACGGAAAATACAATCATTTCTTATGTTGGGAGCAGGCAGGAGCATTCGCTCCCTTTTTCTGTTTCGAAAAGTGGAAAGCGTGTTGGACCATTGATTGGGATTCTTACCGGTTCTTCCAAGGACAATTCCTTTGTTGGAAATCTCAAAGATTTAAAAAGAATTCTTTCATCCTTACAGTCCGAAGGGGCCTTAGGAATCGTTATGACACCAAATTCTTTACAGGAACATTCAGTTGAATGCTTTACCTTTTACCAACCCATACAAAAATGGATCAAACTCCGGACACCCCTTCCTGACGTTGTGTATAATCGTGTTCCTTATCGTCACATGGAGAAATCAAAGCATTTTATTGATATCGTTTCTTTTTTTAGAACAAATGGTATTCCCTTTTTTAACCCGTTCTTTTTTTCAAAATGGTCTGTTTATCAAATTTTACGAAAGAATAAATTTGTTTCATCATTTCTTCCGGATACTCTACTTCTTAAACAAGAAAGCGACCTTAAACAAATGATAACAAAACATCAGGATCTCTATATTAAAAGTTCAACTGGTCATAAGGGTATTGGCCTTTACCGAATAAGAAAAAGGAAAAGTCTTTTTATTGTTGAAACACCAAACGAAAAACAAAGCTATTCATCCCTTGCCTCATTTTGGGAGAAAATTGAAGAATCGTTTATACAAGAGGAATATCTATTGCAAAAGGCCATTCAGGCTGACACTTTTAAAGGCAAGCGGTACGACCTACGTCTATTATGTCATTATGACGAAAGTGGGTATATCATTAGCGGTATTGGAGTACGAGTTGCGGGTGAGAATGGGGTAACCACACATGTTCCAAATGGCGGGGCAATCATTCCGTATGAATCGGTATCCAGCCGTTTTAATGAAGCCATTTTACAAAAACTTGTTTTTGAGATTGGAAAAGAGCTTACAGAGCAAATTGACCAATTTATCGGGGAATTCTCAATTGACCTTGGACGTTCCGTTGATGGCGAAATTTATATTTATGAAATCAATTCAAAACCAATGGTATTTGACGAGACTTATATTCGTGAGAAAGGGCTTGAAAATTTAACCAAACTCCTTATAATGAAAGGGACAAAAGTGTAAGCGTATTAAACTGTTTTTACTAATCCTTCAAATACTACCTAAGGAGAACTTATTGATGATCTCACATTTTCAGTGGAAACCTCTTTATCATAGCAGTAAAATTCCTGGCTGGAGTTTTTCTTTCTATTATCAAGGAACGAAATATAATGGAAACTATAATAAGGATGGTAGCATCGATTGGCACGGCAATCATCCTGATTTAAAAGTAATAAATGATATAACCAAACAAATTCATGAATTAATGCTTTTTCATGTTTATGATAATTAACAGGATATTCTATTCACCTCCTTCACAGACTAAGACTACAATTGCGTGTTCAAAAAGGAGGATGAAAAGGACCACGTCGACAAAAACGCCACGGCCTCATGTCTTGTGACACTAGCACGTCCTGTGTGTCGAAGGTTCAAGGCGGTGCAGTTTTGAGTAGCAGAACGTATGTAGTTAATACGTGAGCAGATGTTCTAGCACGTAGGAAAAGTGATTTTCTTTTCCAAGGAACGGAAAAACAAGCCAACGAGCTTCCACAGAATGTGGTGACTTCGACGTTCGACACAGGATGTGTCGGTACTTAGTAGAAGATCCGATATCGATGTGTCATTTTCACCGGACTTTTTGAACATCCGCTATAAAGGAGGTTTTTATATGGAAAACAAAGGAAAAGAGCGCGAAGACCTTCAATATGAAGGTAAAGATGAGGTATTCATGGATGTCGATCGCTTCATAAACGAAGGGATGGCTGGTGGAAGTGTCTATCGCTTTCATGATCAAACCAATATAGAAGAAGCTCGCGATTTTGTAGAGGAAGAACCACCGAAAGAAATTGAATAGCAGTTATACAGACTTTCTCCTTCTGTTATAATGGAAGGAGATTTTTTATGTTCGATATAAGGAGTTATTTTACATGATTGAAAATCTAAAGAATCACTATAAGGATGCGTTTGTAACGTCCGAATCGCCATATAATACAGAGAAATATATGTGGTTTCTAACAGATTCTGGACCTTTGTTTGGGATAAAAAAGGAGCAACTTTCGCCAAAAGAGGCCTCCCTTCTGTCTTCCCTTTTTACACCGTATGGTACACATAAAAATGATATGACGGATACTCAGGCGTTCTGGTATAACCTTTTGTTTTTGCAACAAGGAAACATTTCTTCAAATCAAATGTCTTTTACACAATGCCGATTTATTCAATTCTATGCTGACCAACCTATTACCGACAAACTTGAATTCCAGGAAGCCATACAAGCGCTTTTACCACGGGATACAATCTTCTTATGGGAAAATGACTCGAGTGGGGTTCTAATTGAAACAAGAAATGAAGAAATGATTGAGGAAGTCATTTATGATGAAATTACTGTTACATTAACTAGTGATTTCTATACGGATATGAATTTATTCATTGGACAAACCCATCCCCTCACTGACAATCTCGGTTCGCTTTTTCAAAATGAAAGGGAATGGTTTCGTAAAGGGATGCACTTTTTACATAAACAGAAAGTCTACCGACTTCATGATGTTTTGCCATTTATACTGTTAGAAGGATTGGATAGAAGTTTTCGAAATCAACTTAAAAATATAATTCCCGAGGAACTTCAGGGCGATCATGAATTACTTGAGACAATCAAGGTTTTCTTTGAAAGTGATTTAAACGTATCCAATGCAGCTAAACGTTTATATATGCACCGGAATAGCTTGCAGTATCGTATTGAGAAATTCATCGAAAAGTCGGGAGTCGATATAAAGCATTTTCATGGTGCAGTTACGACGTACTTAGCAATTCTAGAATTAGAGCACTATTCAGATTTGTAGACATGCACGAAAACCCTTTCAAAGTTTTGTGCAATTTATACATTTACGATTTTGACCTCTCTAAAGTAAACTTTAACTATCGAAAACGTTTACACTAGGAGGAGAAACAATGGCTGAATTAGTATTAGACCATATTTACAAAGTATATGACAATAAAGTAACAGCAGTAGAAGATTTTAACCTTCATATTCAAGATAAAGAATTCATCGTATTCGTAGGTCCATCTGGTTGTGGTAAATCTACAACTTTACGTATGATTGCAGGATTAGAAGAAATTTCCCAAGGTGATTTCTTCATTGATGATAAACGTGTGAATGATGTTGCTCCGAAAGACCGTGACATCGCGATGGTATTCCAAAACTATGCATTATATCCACATATGAGTGTATATGATAACATGGCTTTCGGATTAAAGCTTCGTAAGTTCCCTAAAGACGAAATTGATCGTCGTGTGAAAGAAGCAGCAAAAATTCTTGGCCTAGAAGAATACTTAACGCGTAAGCCAAAAGCTTTATCAGGTGGTCAACGTCAGCGTGTTGCGTTAGGCCGTGCGATTGTTCGTGACGCAAAGGTATTCTTAATGGATGAGCCTTTATCAAACCTTGATGCAAAGCTTCGTGTACAAATGCGTGCTGAAATTTCTAAACTTCACCAACGTCTGCAAACAACTACTATTTACGTAACGCATGACCAAACTGAAGCGATGACAATGGCTACTCGTCTTGTTGTTATGAAAGATGGTATTATTCAACAAGTCGGTGCACCAAAAGATGTTTATGATAACCCTGAAAACGTATTCGTTGCTGGTTTCATTGGATCCCCTGCGATGAACTTCTTCCCAGGTACTTTAAAAGATGGTACATTTACCATCGGCAATGTAAACATTGCTGTTCCTGAAGGTAAAATGAAAGTTCTTCGTGAGCAAGGCTATGTAAACAAAGACATCATCCTTGGTATTCGTCCTGAGGACATCCATGATGAGCCTGTATTCATCGAGTCTTCTCAAGGATCTAAAATTAATGCACTTATTGAAGTATCTGAATTAACTGGTGCAGAAACAATGCTTTATTCACAACTTGGGAATACGGATTTCGTTGCACGTGTAGATTCTCGTACACAAGCAAAACCAGGTGAAACAATCGAACTTGCATTTGATATGAACAAATGCCATTTCTTCGATGCTGAGTCAGAAAAAAGAATTCGCTAATTTGAAAATAGAAAGTCGCCCACTTGGGCGACTTTTTTACATTCATGCAGATTTGCTATTCTTTAATTAGGATCGTTTCTTGGTTGTTACAGTTTGGACAATAAAACAAATGAGCACATTCATTATTTTGTAAAGTTGTCTCTATCCCATCTATTTTCTTCATGGAATCTATCTGCATATAAGCACTGTAGGGACCAAAATAATCAATAATACGTCCTGAATCCTCTAAGGAATTCCCACATTGTGCACATGAGAAGCTAGCATTGTTAAAGCCATTACATAATGGACAAATTGGCATGGTCTTCTCTCCTATATTCTTAATTACTTACCGATAGTTTTTGACGAAACAATACTGTTATGCTTTCTTTTTCATAGGAATTATTTGGTAGATAAATTCTAGAATATATTCTTCTCTTCGTCACATAATACTTAGTACAAACACAGCAACAGCAACTCACCAAGCAACACCGAAACATCTTTAAACAGTTTTTACTCGGGTTAGCCTAGAGGCTAAGGAAACCCTTATATCTGGTGCAATTCCGGAGTAACCCACCAAATAAAAATCAGTTTAAGGAGATGAAGGAAAAATGGCAAACAACAATAGCAACAACAGTAACCAATTATTAGTACCAGGTGCAGAACAAGCTATCGACCAAATGAAGTATGAAATTGCTCAAGAATTTGGTGTTAACTTAGGTGCTGACACTACATCTCGCGCAAACGGATCAGTTGGTGGAGAAATTACAAAACGTTTAGTATCTTTCGCTCAACAATCTATGAGTGGTCGTCAAGGTTAATAAAAAATTAAATATTATGGCTTAAGAGGCACCCTTTAAGGGTGTCTCTTGTTTTATATAAGGTTTCCAACTTTTGACTTGATTTATTAAATATTGTTGTTGAGATACTAAGAAAGAAGATATTATTTTTAGGAGGAATTCGCTTTGAAGGATAACGTACAAAACAATACGAATGAATTAGCTGCAAGACATTATCAACCAGAAGATTACGGTAAGAATGATCAATTATCACAAGGATTAGCTACAACACATGAACAAGTAAGTGATTCTTATATGGAAGGCGAGATTACAGCCCCTTACAATAGCACGAATGAAAAAAAGGCTGAATCATCAAATGAAGGCTATCAGGATTACTACTCATAAGACTAGAAATCCCTATAGGAGAGATCCACATTGAGTGAAGTAAATCAAATTATTCGAGACATAACAACAAAGGCTAAAGATACATTGACAACAACATCACAAATGGTAAAAGAAAAAATAAACACTGTTTTGAATCGGCCAATGTCAACGATAGATGAACTTGCCAAGTATATTTCTACGCACCCAGACACCCGTTTTGATGTCAAAGAATTTCTTGGATTCCAGTATCATTTTTATCATCTAGAAATTGCAGATACTACCTTTTATCTAGAGACAAAAGGTGATCATGGCGACTACATTCTTGACCTTGCCGTGACTTCACCTGAAGGTACACTTTTTGAATATCACTCGTTTGAGAAGAAATATGGCGTTGATGACAAAGTCCCCATCCCACAGACTGTGGCTAGTATTATCCAATAAAGTACAAAGGGACGGTTCTACAGGTTTCCACTTTTATGAAAACCAGAAGAACCGTCCCCTGAATATGTTAATTTTCGATATCTAATATAGGTTGATTTACTTCTACGAAAGCCTTTCTAATCCTGCGGTTTTCAACCTCAGTAACTTTTATTGTGAGATGCAAATAGTCAAACGTATCTCCGACAACTGGAATTTTTTCAAATGATTCAAAAATCCAACCACCTACTGAATAGTGTGAGCTTTCAGGCTCCTCAATTCCAATGATATCGGAAAAATCGTCAAGTGGCATATCTGCATTTATTTCATAAGTATTTTCATCTATTTGTGTAAAATATTTAATCTTTTCATCATGTTCATCCCAAATTTCTCCAACAATTTCCTCTATAATGTCCTCTAGCGTAATTAAACCGGAGGTACCACCAAATTCATCCACAACAATTGCTAGATGTGTTTTACTTTTTTGAAGTTCAGGTAGTAGTGTAGAAATTTTCATCGATTCAACAACAAAGAATGGTTTGCGAATAATTGAACGGATATTAATGTTCTTTTGTTGAACAAGAAGACTTAAAAATTCACGTTCTGATAAAATTCCAATTATATTATCTATGTTGTCCTCATAAACCGGTACACGTGAAAAGCGTTCCTCTAAGAACATATCTCTAATATTTTCTATCGAATCATTGACTTCAACGGCAATCATGTCAATGCGGGGTGTCAATATTTCTCCGACTAAAATATCATTAAAGTCGAGTGATCGATGCACTAATTCTTTTTCTTTATTGTCAATAACTCCTTCTTCCTCACTTAAATCAACCATTACTTTGATTTCTTCTTCTGTAAAGGACGGAGTCTCATTATTACTTTTGATGAGTTTAGCTGCCAATGCTTTTAATAGTCCAAATAAATATGTAATTGGTGTCAGAATTTTCATTAATGTAAATAATATACCGGAGACTCTTAATGAGAAGCTTTCCGCATTTTCTTTTGCAAATGATTTTGGAAGAACCTCCCCAAATATTAAAATAAGTAATGTCATCACAAATGTACTGATAACAAGTCCCGTATTCCCACCAAAGAGATCGGTTGCTACTTTTGAGGCGATTGATGCAGCAGCAATATTTACGATATTATTTCCAACTAAAATTGTTGAAAGGGCGTTATCAAAGTTCTCCGTAATAAAAAATGCTTTCTTACTTCCGCGTCGCTTTTCATCCACATAATTCTTCAGTCTTATTCGATTAACACTTGAATAAGCCGTTTCACTTGCTGAGAAAAACGCTGATAACATGATAAGAATGAGTAACAAAATAATGGTACTCAGTGGCAAATCGTCCACGTAATTTTCACACTCCTAATTGTAATTACCTTTGTATTTGTTTAAGATAAAACAAAGGTATTTGTTAAATGATAATACAAATTCTTCCGGTTATTTTTATAATAGCAAACATTCTTTTATATGGGAATCATTATATCTAATCAAATTCGCCTTGGCGTATTTGCGCCCGATTTTAGTCCCACAGGAAGTGGGTCATAAAGACGTTGCCACAGGATGTGGCGTTTTTAGTCTTTGAACTTACTGCGAGATACAGTGAAACTTCAATCGGTGAAATTTTTTCTACCGATTGTTAGTTGAACCAATCGGGCATTTACTGGTATTTGCCCTCCATGAGGGCTTAGTACCAGTAAATGCGGGAAAAATTACCTTTGAAAAATCGTGGCATCCGCCGGAGGCTCTAACTTTATTCAGTCTAGGTTTAAACACTCAACTGAATTGTTAAGTTTTTTGCATTAATACTTTCCTATATAAGTAGGAGCTTAACTGAATAAAGTCAGTTGTGATTCAAATCACACCATTGTGTTTTTAGTATTGATATAGTACTAATAAAGAAAAATTAGCGGCGGTGATAATATGGACTTCAGACTTAATACATTATATGAAGAGATTGGTGGCGCAGAAGCCATTCATGATTTAGTCAATGCATTTTATCCAAAGGTTTATGCAAATCCAGATTTAGCTCCTTTATTCGAAGGGGATATTGAAGAAATTAAACGTAAGCAATATATGTTCTTAACCCAGTTTCTAGGTGGACCAACATTGTATAGTAATGAATTTGGACCTCCAGCCATGAGATATCGTCATATGCCTTTTGAAATCACACCAACTCGAGCAAATGCTTGGCTACGTTGCATGAAAGAAGCATTCGAGGAAACAGAACTTACCGGTGAGGTAGCAGATGCCTTCTATGCTAGACTTCAACAAGTAGCGGGCATCATGGTAAATACACCAGACTAAAAAGAAAAATGGAAGGCGCGCGGCTTTAGTAGGGAAGCTTAAGTCAAGCGCTGACATATTGTGCCTTTTTTTCTTCCAAACAAAAAAATCCACGAAAACCGTGGATTTTTTTATGATTCAATCAATATTGCACCGATAAAGAATACTAAAACTAATGCTGCAGCAATATTAAATGTAATTGATAATTCTTCCATATTGACTCCCCCATTATCTTTAGATGATTTTATAGTATCATCTAATGTGGAAAAGTCAGGCTTATTTTATGGCGGATTCTTGTCAAAGGAATGAACATTTTCTGACTCCTTTTCTTAGCCAGCAATTGAATTTTTACCTTGCTGCAGTTGATACATTTGATAGTACTTCCCTTTCCTTTGCATCAGTTCATCATGGTTTCCTTGCTCAACGATTTGGCCTCGATCAAGTACGAGAATTTGATCCGCATTTTTTATCGTCGACAAGCGATGAGCAATAATGAAGGTTGTTCGTCCCTTCTTTAATACCTCTAACGCATCTTGGATAATTGCCTCTGTTTCAGTATCAATACTTGCCGTGGCTTCATCAAGAATGAGGATTGCAGGGTCGAAGGCAAGTGCTCGCGCGAAGGAAATAAGCTGTCTTTGTCCTGATGACAATGTACTTCCTTTCTCGATCACAGGCTCATCGTATCCTTTAGGCAAGCTTTTCAGCAGTTGGTCTGCCCCAACATCCTTCAATGCCTTTTCAACCTTTTCTCTTGATATTGAAGGGTCATCTAGACTCACATTCGTTGCAATCGTACCAGTAAAAAGGTAAGGATCCTGCAACACAATTCCCATGTGCTTACGCAGTTGCTGTTTCGGAATATCATTTATATTTTTCCCGTCAATCAATATTTGTCCATCCTTAATATCATAAAAGCGGAACAGTAAATTCATGATTGAGCTCTTTCCAGAACCTGTATGACCAACAAGCGCTACGGTCTCTCCTTGCATTGCTTCAAAGGAGATATCTTTTAAAACATATTCCCCTTCTTTGTAACCAAAATTAACATGATTAAACTCAACATTTCCTTTGTAGCGAGGTAGTTTCTCCTCATTTACATCGACACCTTCTAAGTCGAGAAGCGTAAAGACCCGTTCACCCGCTACTAATGATTGTTCTAAAATCGCCAATTGGTTGACCATTCCAGTAATTGGCTGAAAGAGTCGATTCAAATAATCAACAAAAGCATATAAGACACCTAAAGAAATAACGCTGTTTGCAGACAAAGATGCTCCTCCAAAATACCAGATTAATGCTACGAATGATACATTTCGGAGAACCCCAACAAGATTGAAAGAAGTTAAAGCGTTTAAACTTAGTAGCTTATTTTGATAAGAAAAATGTTTCTCATTAAGCTCTTCAAATTCCTTTCGGGATTCTTCCTGCCTTTTAAATGCCTGGATAATAGTCATCCCTTGAATGGATTCGTTGATCATTCCATTGATTTCACTTAACAGTGAGCGAATCTTATGATTATACTTTGAAGCATATTTCCGGTAGACCTTAATCCAAATAACTAAGATTGGAACAAGGATTAAACAAATTAGAGCAAGCTTTACCTCTAATAAAAATAACGCGATAAATATCCCAGTGATGTAAATAATACTTGAGAAAAAATTAGCTAAAACAGTTACATACAGTTCTCGTATTGCTTCCGTATCATTTGTGATTCTTGAAACCACTTTACCAGCTGGCAATTTATCAAAATACTGTATCGGTAACCGCTGTATTTGCGCAAATACATCCTGGCGCATCTTTTGAATAATACGATTTGAGGATGTCTGCAATAAAAAGCGTTGCCCAAAGTGAAAAATGGATGCAACTACTAAGAGACCGAAATAGGCCACAATTAATTTAATGAGCTTTGGAATCTCAGGTCGATAAAATGCGAACAACTCATCAACGGATAATTTTGATGCAGGGTATACTAGTGTTTCACCATTTCTTCTAATTTCAAGATTCCCGTTTTTTACTGTTCGTTCCCCATCAAACTCGATTGGCCTATCCACAAAATAATAAGAACGGCCAACCTGTAAAATACGTGATTCGGCACCCTTATCCTCACCCTCTGAGAAATTATCAGAGCGTTTATACCAAGTATTGTTGTATTCTACAGCATCCATGCTTTCAGTCGTTACATACCATTTATTCTCGATTCCCAAAATATGGTCATCTATCATGGTCTTTGCAATGAATGGACCCGTTAATTCAGCTGCTACTGCGAGCGACAGCATTAATAGTGCTGAAATTATCATTTTCTTATAAAGGAGTGCATAAGATACGAGACGTTTTCCTACGTTCATGCTGTCACCCCATTTTCTGTTAGTTCCTCTACCTGTTGTCGGTCAAATTGTTCTTTGTACCAACCGTTCATGGCTAATAGCTGTAAGTGAGTTCCCTCTTCAATTATTCGACCATCCTCTAGTACAACAATCCAATCCGCGTGCTCTACGGCAGATAATCTGTGAGTCGTTATAATAGTTGTTTTACCTGCACGCTCTTTTCGAATATTCTCAATGATTTTAGTTTCAGTTTTCGCATCAACTGCTGATAATGAATCGTCTAAAATAAGAATTTCCGGATTAATGAGTAAAGCACGTGCTATTGAGATTCTTTGCTTTTGCCCACCTGATAACGCTACCCCTTTTTCACCTACAAGGGTCTGCAAACCTTCTGGTAGCATTGTTAAATCTTTGCTAAAAGCTGCAAGTTCAATCGCCTTTTCAAGCTCATCATTTGTTGCATCTTTATTGCCAAATAGGATATTCTCACGAACTGATCGCGAAAATAAAATATGGTCTTGCGGTACATAACCAATCCAACCGTGAAGTGTCTCCATTGGAATGCGGTCAATTGGTGTTCCGGAAATCATAAGTTCTCCTTTGCCAACAGGATACTCACGAAGCAACTGCTTTACAAATGTTGTCTTCCCGCTTCCTGTTTTACCTACAACCCCTAAAGTGCCCCCCTTATTTATAGTAAGATTAACATCTTCAAGGTTTTTCACTGTTGATGTAGGGTATTGGAAAGTCACCTTATGAAATTCGATTTGTTCAGGCAACTTGATTTCTATTGTATTTTTGTGATTTGCAACATCTGGCTGATAGGCTAGTGTTTCATTCACACGGTCGAGTGATGCATTTCCCCGCTGCATGATGTTGATGAGTTCACCAATTGCTAACATCGGCCAAATCATCATTCCAAGATATACGTTGAAAGAAACCAGTTCCCCAAGGGTAATTACATTATGAAATACGAGATAGGCCCCATATCCAAGGCCAATTAAATAACTTAATCCCACCAATATCTTCATTGTTGGATCAAACAAAGCATCAATTTTTGCTACCTTAATATTTTTTCGAAAAACATCTTCAGTCAAATGACTGAAACGTTGTTCATCCGCCTTTTCTTGGACATACGCACGAATTACACGAATTCCTGCAATCGATTCGAGTACTTGGTCATTCAAGGTCCCGAATGAGTCCTGTGCTTCCATAAACCGTTGATGAATTTTCTTTCCGTAAATATTCATAATGATCGCCATAATCGGAAGAGGAATCAGTGCAGCAAATGTTAGCTTCCAGCTTATTAAAAATCCCATCGTAAGAAGAATGGTCAGCATAAATATACTGGAATCGACTAAAGTTAAAATCCCAAACCCGGCTGTTTGAGAAACAGATTTTAAGTCATTCGTTGCACGAGCCATCAAATCACCGGTTCGATTTTTCTCATAAAAACTAGGCTTCATGATTAGCAAATGCCTCATAAATCGCCCTCTCAAGATTCTCTCAACGAGATAGGCACCGCCAAATAATTGATACATCCAAATATAAGTGATTCCGTAAATAACAATTGCTAAAGCTGCTAAGAATAATAGATATTGGACTATTTTTTCTGAGGTTAGTGTTCCGATATGAATTTCATCAATCGCAAGACCTATTATCTTTGGAGGTATGATTTCTAAAATACCTACTATTGTTAACAATATAATTGCAACAGTGTATCTTTTCCAATATTGTTTAAAAAACCATCTTAATTTTCCTAAAACTGAAAACATATGTGTCCTCTCCCTTCACGTTCCACTGTTCTAACCGCTTTCTGGATCTCCGACATATTTCAATGCAATAATCACATTCATTTCAACTTCCTCCCTTAGTTGTTGTTCAAAAAGTGCGGTGAATATGACGCTTCGAATTTCTGCAAACATTTCTCCGAGAACATGGTAATAACTAGGACATGCGCTTGCGTCTGCTAGTTTATTCACGAAGTCAATTCCTCAGCGTAAGGCTGCATGGATGTTAACTCAAGCAGTTGCCTCGCTCCGGTACTCGGGTGCTCGCGTCGCCTTGAAATTTCGACGCACAGGACGTGCTAGTGTCGACAAGACATGAGGCCGTGGCGTTTTTGTCGACGCGGTCCTCTTCATCCTCCTTTTGAACACTTATTCTTTTTGTACTTTTATAGTAAACAACCTTGAGGTTGTTGTACCCAAAAAGACGCAAAAAGGGCATACCGGCGCAAGCGCGATATGCCCTAAAAAGCACATAAAAACACACGTCCGCATAGCGTGACCTGTGTATCCTTTGTGTAGATGTTAATTTTGATAGTCGTGGACTATCAATCTATATTTACAATAGGAAGGGTCACGAATTGTATAAAGTTAATTGGATAAATCTTTTGCTTTTTCATTTCGTTACCCTCCCTTCCATTTTGTAGTAATCTTAATACTTTGTTAGATTACCATCATGGACATGTTATTGTCAATCACTAGTTTTTCGACAAGTTCCTCAATTTGAAATTATCCCAAATATCGATGGTAAAGGCTTTTAGCCTCTAATAAATCCTTTGTTCCATGGATGAGAACACGCCCATCTTTGAAAATGACCATTCGGTTTTGTCCTTTTTGAAAGGATAGTAAGTATGGGTTTCTTTCGACCTTGCCACCTTGGGTGGATAAAAGCTCCGCAAGTGAATCTAAATCTCTTTCGATTTTTTCACTAGGCCGTATTTGAACAGAATCTCGTCCACATAAAACAGCTGACTTTGTTTGATTCTCATAGGATAAAAAAGGATAGGTTGGATTTGTTCCACAGGAAAGACAGCTTTCCTTTTTCACACGATCAACCTTAATCGCGGTATGTTGATTTTTCCATAAATCAAACGAAACCAATTTACTGCGTAATGCATCGTAATCCTCAACCAATATTTTTAAAGCTTCGGTTACCTGATAGGCTACCACCATCTGTACAGCTGGACTAATAATTCCCACCGTATCACATGTTAGTCCACCCATGGGTACAGTTTCTAAGAGGCAATGCAGACATGGTGTTTGACCAGGAAGAATAGCATAGCTAATTCCATAGCTCCCAACGCATGCCCCGTAAATCCAAGGAATCTTATACTTTTGTGAAGCATCATTTAAGAGCATTCTTATGTCAAAATTATCGGTAGCATCGATTATTAAATCAACATGATCAATGATATTTTCAATCTCTTGAATGGAAACATCCATGACATGAGCCCGGATATCGACCTCTGAATTTATTTTTTCTAAGCGTTGTTTTGCTGCAACAGCTTTTGGTAAACGATTTGCCGCATCTTCTTCACTATATAATTGCTGTCTTTGTAAATTTGTCCATTCTACATAATCACGGTCTACAATTGTTAACTTTCCAATTCCAGCTCGAACCAGTCCCTCAGCACTGCCCGTACCTAGTGCACCAGCACCTACAATTAACACATGCTTACTTCTAATCTTCTTTTGTCCTTCCAATCCAATTGGAGTAAATAACTCTTGGCGAGAATAGCGTTCAGTCACCCCACATCAATCCTTCCTTCAAACTCCTAAATCCCAAAATATCTTATTCCTTAACTTAAAATTATCGTAACACATCTAGTTCCCTTCCATGAAGTAACCGGACTCCTAAATCAAAAATAATGGACTGGAGAGATAGTAACCAAGACTTACCATAATCACGAAATATAGAATAAAAACCAAATCATACTTTGAAAGAGTCAGTTCATAATAGAATGTACGATTATTATGATTCGAAAAGCGCTTTGCCTCCATAGCAACTGCTATCCGATGTGCTCGCCTAATACTTTGTGATAATAACGGAATAGAATATGCTTTTAGTTTAATAAAGATAGAGCGAATCCCTTTTTGGTGTTCAATCCCACGAACGCGCAATGCATTTTGAATCGTTTGGAACTCTTCTATCATAATGGGAATCAACCGTAATCCAGCCATAAAGCTATATGCATATTTAGGCGGCAACTTTAGCTGCTGCATCAACGAATAAAAAAGAAAAACAGGCCGTGTCGTTAAAGCGAACGTTAAGCCTAGACCTGCAAATATAATTCCTCTAAAACCAACAACTAACCCTTTATAAATGCTTTCCTCGGAGATTGTTATAAGTCCCCACTTAAAAAGTACCGTCTCTCCTTTACCAAATAGAATCATAGATGATGAGGTTGAGAGAAAAATAAGCAAAAATGGCAAAGTAATAAGAATGATTCGTTTAAATGAATGTCCTGTGAATCCAAAGAATAAGATAAAAACGACCAATGAAATATGAATAAGAAGCTGAAGAGTATCAATGAATAATACTGCAATACATAAACTGATTAGTACGAATAGCTTTATACTTGGATTTATTCGATGTAGCCATGTATCTTTACTTAAAAGTTCCATGAGTAATTTCCTTTCCCTGTTTACACTCTCAAGAGGCTAAGATTTACTTTCACTTGATTCAACAATTGATCTTTTACTAATCTCCCATTCTCAATGGTCCAACTTCTTGTCGCAAAATACTCTTCAATTTTTTCATCGTGAGTAACCATAATGATTGTCTTGTTCTTTTGTCTATAATTTTCTAGTAAAGTAAGAAGGGCAAACGTATTTTTTGAGTCAAGTCCAAATGTGGGCTCATCTAGTAAAAGTATTTGCTGATCCCTTACAATAGAGGCTGCTACACTTAATCTTCGTTTTTGTCCCATAGATAACTGGTAAGGATGTTTGTTTTGATGTTCTATGAGGTGAAAGATTCGTAGAAGTTCCTCCACGGTCTCAGATATTTCTAGTTCACTTCGTTTATCAATCCTTAACGAATAAGCAATTTCCTCATAAACAGAGTTTGTTACAAATTGAAGCTCCGGGTTTTGAAATACAAATGTCATGGCGTGATCTAGCTTTTTTGAGGTTGTAACTACTTCTCCAAATAATGAATAGTGACCTTTTGTTTGAATGAATTGCATGAGGGAGTGAAGCAGGGTACTTTTCCCAGCACCATTTCTCCCCTTGACCACAATCCACTCTCCTTCCTGAACTTGAACATCGTTAATATATATTTTTTCCTTTTTCTGTCTATATCCCTTAAATTCCTCTAGTCGAATAGATGGGGGATTAAACTCTGCTGTATTAATAGATTGCATCCATTTAAAGTCTTGAACAAAGTGATCCCAGACTCCTGGATACCAAATACCTTGTTCGTTGATGACCGTTTTATAATTAGAAAAAATTTCAGTTTTAGATCCATCTGCAATAATCTCTCCAGCTTCGTTGAAAAGGATTATTCGATCAACAATTGGAAGGACGTGCTCCAGTTTATGCTCTACGATGACCACTGTTTTATCCACCATAACATTTCTTATCACTTCCCAAATTTCCTGTGTCCCAGCTGGATCAAGCATGGATGAAGGCTCATCTAAAAATAATACGTCTGGCTCTAATGCCAATACAGATGCTATGGCTAAACGTTGTTTCATTCCTCCTGACAAGGTTTGGATGTTTGTGTGGATATCTTCCAAATCTAATCCAACTTGCTCTAAAAGACTTTTTATCCGTTCATCCATTTGATCCCTAGGAATTTGTAAATTTTCTAAGACAAATGCAAGTTCCTCATCAACATAAGGCATGCAAAACTGTGAATCAGGATCCTGAAAAACATAGCCCCATGCTTTGGGGATCTGTAACTTATCTACCTTCATTGGTAATTCTATCGAGTTTGGGATAATCCCGCTTAACACTTGAAGAATTGTTGACTTTCCACAACCTGAAGGCCCGAGAATTAATATTTTCTCCCCTTTTTTAATATGGCAAGATAAGTCCTTAAAAAGCAAGGACTTATCTCCAGGAAATGTTAAACGTAGGTATTCTACAAAGGCAATTGATTCCATATTCGATCCCCTTTTATTTTTGATCTAGTGCATCAAAATCACTGCTGGATAGTGGGCGTACAAGTTTTGTTACCCCTGTCATTTCCAAGGCACTAACTAGGTAATAAGCAAAAACACCAGCAAACAAGATGGAACCTACGAATCTAGCAACTAGGAACAAAATGAGATTCCAGGTAGCTAAGTCACCTATTTCTCCATACGCAAAATCCATTATTACTGACCCTAGACAAGAAGCTATTGCTGCCAAGACGACCACAGCAAGATTATATTTTCTATATCGAAAGAGCATAAACACTGCTTCAGCAAACAGCCCCTGTACAACACCGTACAGCAGAACGGTTAGGCCCCATGGAGACCCTAAAATAAATTCACCTGAGGCAGCTGCAATTTCTGCCAGTAATGCAACACCAGGTTTACGAATCACAAGATACGCAACAGTCGCTGCAATAAACCACATTCCATAGATTAACTGATCGGCGTGCAGCCCAATCGGCTTTACAACATAATATAAAGAACCCCAAACAATATAAACAATTCCAAATGCAATGGCGATTACGATCGTAACCAAAATATCAGTTAGTTTTAATCCTTTGCTCATTAATACCTCTCCTCTTCTCCTTCGTTCAGACAGATAGTTTTGATTGAACTGGCCAGTTCTCTAATTTGTACGCCATTTCCCAAAAGGAGTATTCATATTGACTACTAATCATAAAATGTTCCTTCATGCGGTCACGATCCTCTTGCGTCGCTTTTTCTGCCAATTCATTTACTCTATCGATCTGTTCTTCAACTAGTTCTTTAAACCAATCCCCACCATACGCCGCAATCCACTCCTGATAAATCGGCTCTTCTGGTTTGCAACCTTTAAGTCTTTCACCAATTTCATAATATAGCCAATAACATGGTAATAAAGCAGCAATTACATCACCCAAATGACCTGAATATGCGGCTCTATACAAGTGTGATGTATATGCATATGCTGTCGGTGCGGGTTTAAAGTTTTTTCTTTCTTCCTCCGTAATCCCAAGTCTTCCGGAAAAGCTTTTATGCAGCGCTAGTTCGGCCTCGTAAGTTCCTTGAGCGTGAATAGCAAGCCTGTTTGTTGTATGTAAGTCCTCCGCCTTTGCTGCGCCTAAAGATTGCACTTTTGCAAAATGAGTTAAGTAATAGGCATCCTGCATGACATAGTAACGGAAACATTTAATTGGTAATGTACCGTCTCCAATCCCTGTGACAAATGGATGGTCAAAGCTTGCCTCCCAAATATCGTTTGCCTCTTTACGTATTTCTTCTGAAAATAACATGTTCAATTCTCCTCCCTTTACTGTTATTTGCAAAATAAAAAACCACCTTCTTTACCAACGTAAAGAAAGTGGTTTGGATTTAGACAAATAAAAATAAAGAGACCCGTCTACCCACTTCCCTACGCTGGTATCAACCAGATCAGGTTCTAAGGGTCTCAAGGTTATGATAAAACAATCCTCAATCTCAGCCTTCCGGTAAACGATTCAAAGGTATAACACCATTAATACATTTACCTTATTTAAAGGCACCCCTAGTGGAATAATATTATTTATGCAATTTTTCTTATTTCCAATCATAACATGTTGGAAATAATTATCAAGGCTTTTTTAAGTTTTACTAGTTACTCTACATAAACTGCTGTTCCATATGCAATAATTTCAGATGCATTTTGCATAACAGCTGAGGTTTGTAATCGCATCCCGATTACTGCATTTGCTCCTTTTGCTTTTGCATCTTCCACCATTCGACCAATTGCTTTTTGGCGGGCTTCTTCTAGCATTTCAGTATAATCGGAGATCTCTCCTCCAACAATTGTTTTTAATCCAGCCATTATATCTTTACCAATATGCTTTGACTGAACTGTACCTCCTCTTGCAAATCCTTTAAGTTCTTTTACTTCTTTTCCAGGTACAAAATCAGTAGTCACGATAATCATTTTCGTCATCCTCCTCTTTCTCACGTTTTCGTTCCCATACTAATAGGGCAAATAATAGAATAATGGCAACCATGTAAAAGGCATAGAATGTTAGTGCCTTTGAAATATCAATAAACAAAAATACAATTCCTACGATTTGTCCAACAATGGCTATCATTAATACAATATATTTTGCAATATTCCTCATCATTCCCTACCTGCTTTACGTCGATAAATTTTTCTTGCAATAATAAGATAAAAAAGAAGGGGCAACGGTGATTGAATTAATCCCCATATTCCCCAAAACCAATAATTATGCCCCCGCTTTCGAGCATCTAAAAACAACCAAAAGCTTTGAATAAGAAGGGCAATCACTGCCACCATAATAAGTAGAGTATCATTCGTATTCATGTACAATCACCTTTTTTCGATAACGAAAGAAGCTATATACTGGAAAGCTAATTGTTGCAATACCTTGAATCACAATAAATGCAAGAGGAAGACGGAAAAATGACGTTATTAAAGCCGTCATGATGAATAATGCAATCAAAATAAATGCGGTCAGTTCTCGTCTAAACTTCTTCTTTTGTTTTTGTTGTGCAGTTGCTACCATTTGTTCAAATACTTGTAGGTCCGGAGTGAAAACCGAGTAATGATGATCTATTTTAGTGAGTGCTTCATTTATATCTT
The DNA here is from genome assembly GCF_059415045.1 of Ferdinandcohnia sp. SAFN-114. Classification (NCBI taxonomy): domain Bacteria; kingdom Bacillati; phylum Bacillota; class Bacilli; order Caryophanales; family Bacillaceae; genus Ferdinandcohnia; species Ferdinandcohnia sp. SAFN-114. Next base: position 27,245 of record NZ_JBPFDQ010000066.1, read on the forward strand.
GAATCGTTTCTGGATCCTCTTCAAGTCGTTGTTCGTTTTTTAATAGAGTTAGCTTGTTTTTCTTCATTAGGTCTCAACTCCTTTCTCACTGTATGAATTCCATTATGTATTCTTGATTTAACAGTACCGATGGCGATATGAAGCATATCAGCGATTTCTTCATATGAATATCCATAATAATGTTTGAGAACAATTGGAATCCGAATTTCATCTGAAAGCCTTCCCAGTGCATCAAGAACATCATTCCAATCCTCAGAATGGTTCTCGAATTGCCACTTCATTTTTCGTAATGCTTGCTCCTGTTGATAATTTTGTTCGCGTTTCTTTTTGCGGATAGTGTCTATGTATAAGTTCGTAGCAATTGTTATGAGCCATGAGGAGAATTTTGCTTTACCGTTATACATATTAATTTTTTCCATGCTTTTCATCATTGCCTCTTGTGCGATGTCTTTAGCAATATCAGGTTTCATTGTAACTTTTATTAAATACTTAACTAAAAAAGGATAATGTTCTTTAAAAAGCATTGCAAACGCGAGTGAGTCACCACGCTTTGCACTGCGAATTAGTTCCTTTTCATCCATGCATTGAATTCTCCCCCGAGAAAATTTGTTATTTTTTATTTTTCGCTAATAATACGTATGAAGTCATTAAAAAGTTCACTCTCAGTTAAAAAAATTTATTATATACGTTTTCAACAGTTTAACCCATCCTATAGAAAATTACATTCCCCATTTTGACTCAAAATGGAGTTATCCTCGGATCTTGCCCAAATCATGCTAAATTAGGATTCATGCTTGGAGATTTCTTTTGGCCCTTGCCTGTATCACACCTTTATTCAGACTCATGACTGGGGATTTCCTCCGGCCTTGTCTGAATCACACCTTATTCCGACTCATGCTAGGGGATTTTCTCTGGCATTGTCTGAATCACACCCGCATTCCGACTCATCCTTGGGGATTTCCTATAGACTTGTCTGAATCACACCCGCATTCGGACTCATGCCTAGAGATTTCCTATAGCCTTGTCCGAATCACACCCTTATTCAGACTCATACTTAGTGGTTTCCTCTGGCTTTGTCTGAATCACACCCGCATTCGGACTCATGCTTGGAAATTTCCTTTTGCCTTGTCCGAATCACACCATTTTTCGGACTCATGCCTAGAGATTTCCTATAGACTTGTCCGAATCACACCCTTATTCAGACTCATACTAGGGGATTTTCTCTGGCCTTGTCCGAATCACACCCTTATTCAGACTCATACTTGGGGATTTTCTCTGACCTTGTCTGAATCACTCCCGCATTCGGACTCATGCCTAGAGATTTCCTATAGCCTTGTCCGAATCACACCCTTATTCAGACTCATACTTGGGGATTTTCTCTTGCCTTGTCTGAATCACACCCGCATTCGGACTCATGACCGGAAATTCCCTCGGGTGTTGTCTGAATCGCACCATTTTTCAGACTCATGCTTGGAAATTTCCTGTTGCCTTGTCTGAATCACACCATTTTTCGGACTCATGCCTAGAGATTTCAGTCAAGTCCTTAATATTGTGTAAAAGTGTCAACAATGATTTTCAACTTATTTATAAATTTGTATAGCGAGTTAGAA
>NZ_JBPFDQ010000067.1:0-28700 GCF_059415045.1 Ferdinandcohnia sp. SAFN-114
AAAATAGAAAAAGGTGAGTTTGAGCGTGCTCAAACTCACCTTTTTCATTATTCGAAGCTAGTTAATGTCCCAGCCTCTTTTAACTTGTAAATTTGATAAACAATTGATTGAGTTTTCTTGCGACCTCAGGACTTGTAACACGGGCAATTTCTCTTAATAATTGATTTTTTTCTTCTGGATTAAAGATATTAATATTCTTGTTTTTTCGAATTAATTTTAATACATTTGTTGCTTGTTCTTTGGATACATATATATCATATTGTTTCCCGTATTTCATTAAGTCATCAGGTGTTAACGTCTTTAATTTTTGGTTAATGATTTGTTGATAAATGTTCATTGTTATCATCTTCACCTTCCTCTCGTTAGTCTATTTCATAACGAAAAGGTGTGTGCATAAATCTTTTTTGATAATCAATTTCTTTACTTTATAAAATTCATCCTGTATACTTCTTAAAGTATAAATCGTAATGATTCTTAATAAGAACAAAAATTAACGATAGATAAGGTGATAACTTGACACATCCAAATTCGGTATTAAAGATAAAGGATCTTTCTTTTCGATATGAGGAACAAACCGTTTTAGAAAACATTAACCTAGTTGTCCCTCAAGGATCTTTCTTAGCTATTGTCGGTCCTAATGGATCTGGTAAAACCACGCTTTTAAAAAGCATTCTCGGATTAGTTAAACTTCAAAAGGGGTCAATTGAATTATTTGGCACACCAATTTCGAAATTTAAAGATTGGCCAAAAATAGGTTTTGTTTCTCAAAAAGCAAATAGTTTTAACTCAGGATTTCCGGCTACGGTATTTGAGGTTGTATCAAGCGGCCTAACCGCAAAGCTTGGATTATTTCATTTTTTCAAACAAGAACACAAGAAAAAAGTCACGGACGCACTTCAAGCAGTTGGAATGGAAAAGTTTCTATATCGGAACATTGGAGAGCTTTCTGGAGGGCAACAACAGCGCGTTTTTATTGCAAGGTCGCTTGTCAGTGAACCAGATCTTCTTATCCTTGATGAACCGACTGTTGGGGTGGATGCCCAAACGGTTCAAACTTTTTACAATATGCTTGAAGACATAAATAAAAACAAGGGAATTACATTGATATTAGTTACCCATGATGTAGGGACAGTATCGGAAAAAGTGTCACATGTTGCATGTTTGAATAAGCATCTTCATTTCCATGGAAGTGCTGATGAGTTTGAACATGTTCAAGATCAGGACTTATCCCAATTTTATGGACATTCTCTTCAAGTAATTACTCATGAACATAGCCATGGAAGGTGAAACGATGCTTTCAGATATTTTTCAATATGAATTTTTACAAAATGCATTCTTTAGTGGTTTGCTAATTGGATTTATAGCACCGTTACTCGGTGTTTTTATAGTGGTAAGACGACTGTCACTTATTGCGGATGCCTTAAGCCATGTGACCTTAGCAGGGATTGCTGCGAGTCTTTTACTTGAAAAGAAACTCGGGTTAGCAGGGCCAATCAATCCCATCTACATGGGAATGACATTCTCAGTCGTTGGTTCTCTATTTATTGAGCGTTTAAGGACGGTGTATAAGCATTATCAGGAACTTGCAATCCCCATTATTTTATCAAGTGGAATTGGTTTAGGTGTTATTTTTATTTCGCTCGCGGACGGCTTTAATACAGATTTATTCAATTATTTGTTCGGTAGTGTAAGCGCGATTAGCCGGTCAGATTTATGGACCATTCTTGCAATTTCTGTGCTTGTTATTATTATTGTTACTTTTCTATACAAGGAATTATTTTTATTATCATTTGATGAAGAGCATGCCGCTGTTTCAGGGATTAATGCAAAAACAATTCATTTTATCTTTATTGTTACCGTAGCATTAGTTATTGCTGCATCAATGAGGATTGTTGGAATTTTATTAGTGTCATCTTTAATGACATTGCCTGTTGCTGCAGCCATTCGAATTGCAAAAGGCTTTAAACAAACGATTTTCCTCTCGGTTGTATTTGGAGAGTTAGCCGTCATTATTGGATTAGTGCTTTCATACTATCTGGATTTAGCTCCAGGGGGAACCATCGTTGTACTTGCAATTATTATTCTTTTAGGCGCAATTAGTTGGAAAAAAAGGCGGAAAGGAAGATCAGCATGAATGTTTCTGAAGCGATGCAGTTAATGAAGGAAAAAGGGTTTAAACATACAGGAAAAAGACAGGAAATGCTTGAACTCTTTTCCGTATCTGATAAGTATTTAACAGCTAAGGATGTTTTGGACGATTTAAAGGAAAACTATCCAGGATTAAGTTTTGATACAATTTATAGAAATCTTTCATTATTTGTAGAGCTAGGTATATTGGAAATGACGGAGCTTTCAGGTGAGAAGCATTTTCGGTTTACATGTGGTGGAAATCACCATCATCATCATTTTATTTGCTTAGAATGTGGTAAAACCAAGGAAATAGAATCATGTCCTATGGATAAAATGAACGATAATTTAGCTGGATATGATATAACCGGTCACAAATTCGAAATTTATGGTTCATGTCCAGAATGTAGAATTTAACGCTTTTTAGACTAATCTGCGTTGGTATTAGAGTCAATGATTAACAATTATATTTCTCGCTCCTTTAACTCATACTAAAAATGCTCCTTACCGATAAGGAAAGCGAGGGATAAGCATGGCGGAAGAAGATACAAACGTAAGAAAGATTCGAGACGATGATTTTGAATACGTTGATCCAAACTTAGGTGCAAATGCTGACTCAAGCTACGATGAGGAAACGGCAGCAGAAGTTGCCGCTCCAATTAATTATGGGACCACAAGACGTGAAGCGAACTATGAAGGAAACAATACGGATGATAGAGTAGCGGGTGGTGCTGGTTTAGGCTGGCTAGCTCTAGCTTTATCAATCATTTCCTTGTTTGTAATGCCTGTACTATTAGGAGCAGCAGGTATTATCATTGGATTTATCGCACGTCGTCGTGGTGCAACTGGTTTAGGAGCATGGGCAATTGGAATTGGTGCTGTTTCGATTATCGTTGGCATCTTTATCCTCCCATTTTTTTAACAACTTGATTATGTGAAATAAAAATAAGCCCGACATATTGTCGGGCTTGTTTTTTATTTTTGTGTCCAGTCTCAGCGCCTAGCCCCTCGAGGTCACAAGTCAATCCATCATGAAGGTTAAAGAACAACCTTCTTGCTGGCTCGTCTTGTGCTTGTCGGTGCTGAGCAAGGCGCCGAAAATTTTCTATTGCTCAGCTGCTTGTTTGGCATAATATTCTTCTGCAAGCTTATCGATTTCTTTTTTCAATTCTTCTACCATAGTTTCTTCCGGTACTTTTCGTACAGTTTTACCGTGGCGGAACAGTAGGCCTTCTCCTCTTGCTCCTGCAATGCCGATATCGGCCTCACGTGCTTCACCAGGACCGTTAACTGCGCATCCTAATACAGAAACCTTAATTGGTGCTTTAATCGTTGAGATGTACTCCTCAACCTCGTTAGCTATTTTAATTAGATCAATTTCAATACGTCCACAGGTCGGGCAAGATATTAATGTTGCTGCATTAGCTGCCAAACCAAAAGATTTTAGCAATTCGCGGGCAACTTTAACTTCTTCTACAGGGTCAGCACTTAATGAAACTCGTAATGTATTTCCGATTCCCTTACTTAAGATGGCACCTAAACCTGCAGCACTTTTGACTGTTCCTGAGAATAATGTTCCTGATTCGGTAATTCCTAAGTGAAGTGGATAATCAAAAGCTTTTGCAGCTTTTTCATAAGCCTCAATGGCAAGCTCTACGGTTGATGCTTTCATTGATACAATGATGTCATGAAAATCAAGATCTTCTAAGATTTTAATATGGTGTAATGCACTTTCAACCATACCATCTGCTGTTGGGTATCCATATTTATCAAGGATACGCTTCTCTAATGACCCAGCGTTTACACCGATTCGAATCGGAATTCCTTTTTCTTTTGCAGCTTTTACAACAGCTTCAACTTTTTCTTTGCGACCGATATTTCCAGGATTAATCCGAATTTTATCGGCTCCTCCCTCAATCGCTTTTAAGGCTAATTTATAATCAAAGTGTATATCAACTACAAGAGGAATTGAAATTCTCTTTTTGATTTCAGATATTGCATTTGCTGCTCGCTCATCAGGACATGCTACACGAACGATTTGACAGCCTGCTTCTTCAAGCCTTTTTATTTCAGCAACCGTTGCTTCTACATCATGTGTTTTAGTTGTGGTCATACTTTGAATAATTACTTCATTATTACCACCAATCGTTAAATTACCTACCTTTACAGGACGTGTTTTTGTACGATGGATGATTTCACTCACAAATATCGCTCCTTTAAAAAGCATTTGAATAACTTATATAAGAGTAATCCTTTATTTGAAAAATATCTAGTCTAAAGAATCATTTACTTGCCTATTTTACAGTTGAAATAAAAAATTGACAAGAAAATACCCTTATTCACCCTTATATATTGGAAATTTGTAGGTTTTCCCAATTTGTAGAAGCTCTGCTTTGCTTTCTGGATTTAGTCCTTCAAAATCTTTGATTACAGTTTCGATAGATGATATTTGCCTATCCTCATTTACCCTCTCGACGATGGAAAGTAATGTGTCACCTGCTTTTACTTTAACTTCTATAAATGGATCGTTTGATGTCTGAGCAATGACTTCGGTTGCCTCTATCTTTTCTTCTTTTGCTGTTGCTGTTGGTAGCGTCCCAATTCTTATGTCGTAATAAATAATATATACAATAAATACGATTGCTAGGAATGCAAATAAACGTTTCATTTCAAAACCTCCGCTAGGTCTACTTAATACAGAATATGCTTCGCTGACTACTATATTCCAAAAAATAATAGAGTTAGAAGAAAAATTTAATAGGAAAACTATAGGAATACATAAATCTGCATATCAAGTGAAAAATAGATTTACAAGAGAAGGGAAATATAGCCTAATGTTACAGTATTGTAAATTTACTTAATAATCCTTTACTTTAAAAATTGACTACGGTACTATTTTTATGGCTTTACTACAAAATTCGATCATTTTTTTAGGAGTTGGCATTGTGGAATTAGACGTACAAAGTATGATATTTCAGTTTATAGGCGGCCTTGGTATTTTCTTATTTGGTATCAAGTACATGGGGGATGGATTGCAGAAATCCGCTGGTGATAAACTCAGAGATATTTTAGATAAGTTTACTACCAATCCATTCATGGGAGTTCTCGCTGGTATTTTTGTAACATGTTTAATCCAAAGTAGTTCGGGAACAACAGTTATTGTGGTAGGACTTGTAAGTGCCGGTTTTATGACATTAAGACAGGCAATTGGCGTAATAATGGGAGCTAATATCGGTACAACGATTACTGCATTTATCATTGGTATAAAAATTTCTGATTACGCACTCCCGATTATCGCGTTAGGTGCAATACTATTGTTTTTCTTCAAAAATAAAAGAATACACAATTTTGGACAAATCGTGTTTGGGTTTGGTGCACTGTTCTTAGGTTTAGAATTAATGGGAGATGGAATGAAGCCTCTTAGATCCCTTGAAACCTTTCATGATTTAACGGTTAATATGAGTTCTAGTCCAATACTAGGAGTTGTCATTGGTACCGTATTTACGGTTATTGTACAAAGTTCAAGTGCAACGATTGGGATTTTACAGGGATTATTTGGAGAAGGCCTTTTAGATCTTAAAGCAGCTATACCTGTACTGTTTGGTGATAATATTGGAACGACAATTACAGCTGTTTTGGCTTCTATCGGTGCATCAGTTGCTGCGAAACGAGCTGCATTAACACATGTAATTTTTAATATAATAGGAACCATTATTTTTCTGATTGTGCTTGCGCCTTTCACAAAATTTATTGGCTATTTACAAACTACGTTAAATTTAAATCCAGAAATGACCATAGCGTTTGCACATGGTAGCTTCAATGTGACAAATACTATTATTCAATTTCCATTTATTGCTGTTTTAGCATTTATTGTTACAAAGTTAATTCCGGGCGAGGATTCGCTGATGGAATACAAGCCAAAACATCTTGACCCTGTTTTTATTGAACAATCTCCTGCAATTGCATTAGGGCAAGCAAGAGAAGAGGTTGTTCGAATGGGTGAATTTGCGGTTAAGGGCCTGGAAGAATCAAATACCTATTTAAACGAGAAATCACAAAAATATTCAGATACAGCTATGCAAATTGAGGACGCAATAAATAATTTAGATAAAAAAATTACTGATTATTTAATCAAAGTTTCATCGAGATCACTCTCAGCACAGGAATCAGCCTTACACTCTGTTCTTGTTAATACGATTCGTGATATCGAAAGAATCGGTGACCATTTTGAGAATGTGGTGGAGTTAGTTGACTATCAGATTTCGAATAAAGTGAAGTTAACAGAAGATGCAATGGAAGATTTAAATGAAATGTTTAAATTAACAATATATACAGTGAATGAGGCCGTTCAAAGTCTTCAAAAGAATGATCGTACATTGGCGATTGATGTGGTAAAACAAGAAGAAAAGATTGATACAATGGAGCGTTCATTACGTAAAAAGCATATACTGCGTTTAAATGAAGGTAAATGTTCAGGACAAGCTGGTATCGTATTTGTTGACATTATTAGTAATCTTGAGCGTATCGGCGACCATGCGGTTAATATTGCGGAAGCAGTTCTAGGTGAAAGACAACTTTAATATTCTTACATTAAATACAAGGCATACAATGCCTTGTATTTTTTTAAAGGAGGATGAAAAAATATGGTACTTCTTATGTGGATAATTATTATATTATTGTTTGTAATTGCATTTGTCGGGCTTGTCTATCCGATTATTCCGAGTGTGCTTTTCATTGCAGGTGGCTTTTTAGTTTATGGCTTCTTCAAGGGATTTGCTTCTTTTTCGATTTGGTTCTGGGTGGTTGAAGCATTATTTTTTCTTCTATTATTAGGTGCTGATTATGCAACTAATTTAGTTGGGGTAAAAAAATATGGTGGAAGTAAGGCGGCTGTTTGGGGAAGTACAATTGGACTTCTCGTTGGCCCATTTATAATTCCTATCTTTGGGATTATTATTGGTCCATTCCTTGGTGCATTTTTAGCAGAACTGCTAGTGCATAAAAAGAATGTAAAAGATGCACTTAAAAGCGGTGTAGGGTCACTTATTGGGTTTCTTAGTGGGGTTCTGGCAAAAGGAATCATTCAAGCTATTATGATAATCTATTTTTTAATTGTTGTATTATGATGAATAATACTTCTATTTAAAGGGAACTTTAAATCTGGTACTATTGTTTACCCGTGAAAAATTTTGAATTAATAGTGCTTTTCATTTGAAAGGTTATACTTATTTTGGTAATCTTACAAGTGAGGACTACTGAAGACGAAATCGTTTTCAAGGTTCAATTTTTACATACATATTTAAGGAGGAATAAACAATGGCATACGAATTACCGCAATTACCTTATGCTTATGATGCTTTAGAACCACACATTGACAAAGAAACAATGAATATTCACCACACTAAGCACCATAATACTTACATTACAAACGTAAACAATGCAATCGCTGGTAAGGCTGATCTTGAAGGCAAATCAGTAGAAGAATTAGTTTCTAATCTTGACGCTGTTCCTGAAGATATTCGTACAGCAGTAAGAAACAATGGTGGTGGACATGCAAACCATAGCCTATTCTGGACTATTCTTTCTCCAAATGGTGGCGGAGAGCCAACTGGCGAATTAGCAGAAGCAATCAATAGCAAATTTGGTGGCTTTGAAGCTTTCAAAGATCAGTTTACTAAAGCAGCTACAACTCGTTTTGGTTCTGGTTGGGCTTGGTTAGTTGTTAACAATGGTGAGCTTGAAGTTACAAGCACTCCAAACCAAGATTCTCCATTAATGGAAGGTAAAACTCCAATTCTTGGTCTTGATGTTTGGGAGCATGCATACTACCTAAACTATCAAAACCGTCGTCCTGATTATATTTCTGCATTCTTTAATGTAGTTAATTGGGAAGAAGTAGCAAACCGTTACAATTCTGCAAAGTAATTTAGAGTAGAGCCAGTGGATCCGTCCACTGGCTTTTTATTTTTTCAAAGCTAAGGAACCTCCTGCATTTCTTTGTATATCTCCTTTTTTTTATCACACAATAATGATGTAGATAAAAAAGGGGAGTCAGCAAATGTTTGGTTTTAAAAAGGTATTAGGTGATGTACCCATACACAGGGACTTAATTTTGTTACTAGTGATTGGTGGGTTGTATGCATTAAGTATTGCTTTATCGAACACCTTTGTAAATGTGTACTTATGGAAGCAGTCAGGAGATTTTAAGGATTTAGGGTTATATAATTTAGCAGTCGTTGTTTTACAACCATTAACCTTTATCCTAGCAGGCAGATGGGCTAAGAAAATAGATAGAGTAATCGTGCTAAGGCTTGGAGTTTCATTCTTAGCCATTTTTTATATCACCGTTCTCTGGATTGGTGAAAATGCCTCGCAGTATTTGTTAATATTAGGGGCACTACTTGGAATAGGTTATGGCTTTTACTGGTTGGCCTTTAATGTTTTAACCTTTGAAATTACAGAGCCTGAAACGCGTGACTTTTTCAACGGATTTTTAGGGTTACTTGGCTCATTTGCAGGAATGATTGGTCCCATTGCAGCGGGAATCATCATATCTTCAATGAAAAGTTTTACTGGTTACACAGTTATTTTTGGAATTTCCTTAGGTTTATTTACTGGTGCTGTTGTGCTTAGCTTCTTCTTAAAAAGGCGAAGTGCCGAAGGAGATTTTGTATTTAGGCGAATTCTAGCTGAACGGAAAAATAATTCAAACTGGAAGAACATTCTTCATGCCCACTTTTTCCAAGGAATCCGTGAGGGTACATTTGTATTTGTCATTTCAGTGTTTGTTTTTGTCGCAACAGGCAGTGAGTTGGCTTTGGGGAAATTTGGATTAATCAATTCAGGTGTATCGTTTTTGTTTTACTTCCTCGCAACGAGGTTAATCAAAAAGAAAATGCGCAAAAAGGCCATACTTCTTGGCGGATTAATGATATATCTTGCAATATTTGCGATTCTTTTTGATGTAACCTATGCAAGGTTGATTATATATGGAGTTATTATTGGAATTGCTTATCCCATCTTACTCGTTCCCTATAATTCCTTAACCTATGATGTGATTGGTAAGGGGTGGAACGCAAAAGAGATGAGAATTGAATATGTGGTGGTGAGGGAAATCTTTTTAAACTGTGGAAGAATACTCTCGATTATTCTATTTCTAATTGCAGTTACTTTCTTCGACGAAAAACAAAGCATTCCAATGCTTCTAGCAATTGTCGGGGCGGGACATATACTTCTTTATATTCCAATCCGACGTATCAAAACACCTGACGCTGCTGGTCCCGTCCAATCAAAATCTGGTGCGAATCGCAAGTTAATAGAAGGTGAAGGCGGATCAACTGCTTAACTTTATTCAGCAGGTGCTGAATAAAGTTAAGTGCCTCCGGCGGATGCCTCAGATTTTCCGAGGAGGTTTCGAGCTAGCTCGGAAAATCTGGGCAGCCAATACACCAAGGTGTATTTGATTTAATATATTTAATCATGGAAAAAAACTTGAGTTTCTTTTACAATAGAAGATAAAGGCACCTAGCCTGGGTTAGGTGTCTTTTTTATTCATAAGAATAGTACGTAAAGATAAAATTAGAAATAAGCAAATAAATAAAGGTAGTTGATGTTTATGATCAAAAAGAAAAAGTCACATGTTCCATTTCGTTTAAATATGTTATTTTTTGCTGTCTTTTTGCTATTTTCAGCCTTAATCCTACGACTTGGGGTTGTGCAGATTGTACATGGTGAGAAATTTCAAAAAGAAGTAGAAAAAACAGAAAATGAAATTGTAAATCTTCCTGTTCCACGAGGTAAGATTTACGACAAAAATGGAAATGTCATCGTGGATAATAAGGCGTTAAATGCAATCACATATACACGTGCACGAGGGACTAAGCAAGAAGAAGTATTAGAAGTGGCAGAAACCCTTGCAACGTTTATTGACATGAAGACGGATAAAGTAACAGAACGTGATTTGAAAGATTTTTGGATGCTTAAAAACCCAGATGAAGCAAATGCATTGGTCGAAGAAGAAATGACCAAAGTGGAAGCTGGCGAGTTAGAATTATCCAGTAAAGACATCTATAAGCTCCAAATCGAACGAATCACGGAAGAAGATCTTAAACAGATCACAGGAGCAGAGCTAGAGGTTGCAGCAATTTTCCGTGAAATGACTAAGGGCTATGCACTAGTCCCACAGATCGTAAAGAATGAAAATGTAACACCAGAAGAATATGCTGTAGTCAGTGAAAATCTCGAGCATTTGCCAGGTGTCAACACTACAACTGACTGGATTCGTGATTATAAATTTGATAACACATTAAAATCCATTCTTGGCCGAATTTCTGATACAGATGAAGGGCTACCAGGAGATAAGCTTGATTATTACTTAGCTCGAGGGTATAACCGGAATGATCGTGTTGGTTTAAGCTATTTAGAAGCACAATATGAATCTGTATTACATGGTCAAAAGGCAAAAGTTGAAAATATTATTAAGGGTAATGCCGTACAGGAAACAATCATGATTTCAGAAGGGCAAAGAGGTAGTGATCTTGTTTTAACAATCGATATGGAGCTTCAACAAGCAGTTGAACAAATTATCGAAGAACAAATGTTGGTTCACAAACAAATGAAGGGTACACAATATCTAGACCGCGCATTTGTAGTCATGATGAATCCAAAAACCGGTGAAATTCTAAGTATGGCTGGAAAGGTCTATACAAGAGGAAAAGATGGCAAAATGGGATTTCAGGACTATGCCCTAGGTACAATGAATGCAGCTTATGAAATGGGATCAGCTGTTAAGGGAGCTACTATGTTAACAGGCTATGATACAGGTGTCATAGATATCGGTTCAATGTATTATGATTCCCCAATGAAAATTGGTAAAGAAGGATCACTTAAAGCATCATGGAAGAATTTAGGGCCTACTAATGATTTAAAAGCACTAGAATTGTCATCTAACGTATATATGTTTAAGTTATTTCTTGAATTAGCGGGTGGAAATTATGTGTATGGCCAACCCATTTCTATTGATACCGATGCATTCCGTACTGTAAGAAATTATTTTAGTCAGTTTGGTTTGGGAGTGAAAACAGGAATTGACTTACCTGGTGAAGCAACTGGGTATCCCGGGCCAGATCTTACTCCTGGTCTATTAATGGACTTAGGAATTGGACAATATGACACTTATACAACGTTGCAATTAGCGCAATATGTGTCTACGATTGCAAACGACGGTTATAGAATGCAACCAAAGATCGTTAGACAAATTCATCAACCAACCATGGAAGATAATGAATTAGGTCCAATTCAAGAACCTTTCGAACCAACTGTCATGAACAAGGTTGACATAGACATGAAATATATTGAAAGAGTTCAACAAGGATTTAAATTAGTTTTTCAAGGATCAAGTGGAACAGCTCGAAGCGCATTTTCAGGTAAACCTTATGACGCTGCTGGTAAAACCGGTTCAGCTCAATCGTTCATTAAAGGTGTAGAAGCAGTAAATAGTACACTTGTCGGATATGCTCCATTTAATAACCCTGAGGTAGCATTTGCTGTAGTATTACCTTACGCATATTATGGAAATACATCACATAATATGAACCTTAAAGTTGGAGAAGCCATTTTAGATAAATACTTTGAACTGAAAGAAAAGCGAGCTACAGAGTCTCAACAAAAAAATTCCGAGGGAACAGATTCTACAGCAGACGAAGAAACATCTACTGATGAAGATGATGCACAGGGAAATGAATAAGAATGAAGAAAGCCTAACAATATCGTTAGGCTTTTTTCTATGAGTCGTAAATGCAAACTCGGACAATAATAGGGGGATTTCATCATTCCCCCCAAATTTACATAACCTTTACATTCAATTCACACGAGATTAATAGAGTACGATTATTCTAAGTTTGTAAGACAAAGCAAAACAAACTTACTCTTAGGGGGAATTAAGGAATGAAACGCTTGAAGTTTTTAGGTTTAGCAATGATTACAATCACAATGCTAGTATTAGCTGCATGTGGTAACGAAAGCAGTACTGGAAATAGTGAAACGGAAAACAAAAACGAAAGCGCAAGTGCTGAATTAGAGGGCAGTGTTGTAATTGATGGATCTGGAACAGTTTATCCTTTCATGTCAAAGATGGCAGAAAATTATATGACGAATGAGCAAGAAAATGTGTCGGTTGAAGTAAGTCGCGCTGGAACAAGTGCTGGTTTTAAAAAGTTTTTAGTTGAAGAAGGCGGAACAGATTTCAACGATGCATCTCGTCAAATTAAAGACGAGGAAGCAGCAACTGCCGAAGATTTAGGAATTGAAGTAAAAGAATTAAAGGTCGCTCTTGATGGTTTAACATTTGTTGTACATCCTGATAACGATTGGGCTGAAGAATTAACTCAACAAGAAGTAATTGATATTTTCTTAGCAAGTGCTGGTAAGAAGAATTGGTCAGATGTACGTTCAGATTTTCCAAATGAGCCGATCAAAACGTACGGTCCTAACGAAAACCACGGTACGTATGAATTTTTCTGGGAAAACATTTTAGACGAGCAAGACTTAGTAGCTGAAGCAAATCTTCAACAAGAATACTCTACGTTAGTAGACTTAGTTTCTAAAGATAAAAATGCCATTGCATTCTTCGGATACGGTTATGCAGTAAATAATAAAGACAAAGTTAAAATTGTAAAAATTGATTTTGGTAACGGTCCTGTTGAACCTAACCTAGATACAATCAGTGAAGATGGCGAATATGCTCCATTCACAAGACCCGTATTTACTTATCTAAATGTCAATATGGCGAAAGAAAAGGCACAAGTATTAGACTATGCAATTTATACAATGGAAAATGCTGCTGAAGTAGCTTCGGAAACTGGATTTGCTCCACTTCCAGAAGAAGAATTAAATGCAGTCGTTACAGAATTAGAAGGTTTAAAATAAGAAAAGTTCTGAAGGTGAGAGCAATCTTTGCTTCTCATCTTCTACCTAATTATAGATAGAAAAAATTTGGTCTTTAATAATGATGAAATGGATCGAAGGGAGCTTATCATGAAGGAAGGTTCTAAAGTGAATGTGCGTGAGATGATTGCCAAAAATAAAAGAGCAAAAAGCTTAAACACTATTATAGAGAAAGTCATTCCAAAAGGCTTGCTCTTCATTGCGATTATCTCGATTTTAACAACAGTTGGTATTGTACTTACACTTCTTTTTGAAACATTTGAGTTTTTTAAACGCGTACCAATTCTTGACTTCTTTACAGGTACCGTATTAAAACCCCTTGGCGATAATGCCGAATTTGGGGTATTACCTCTACTAACAGGAACGATTATTTCATCGACTATAGCAATGCTTGTCGCAATACCTGTCGGAATGATGTCAGCAATTTATTTAAGTGAATATGCATCTGAACGAGTAAGGAAAATTTTAAAACCGATTCTTGAAATTCTTGCGGGGATTCCGACCATTGTATATGGTTTCTTTGCTTTAACGTTCGTAACACCTCTATTACAATCTATTATTCCTGGTCTTGAACCGACCAATATCCTCAGTCCGGGCATCGTAATGGGAATTATGATCATTCCTATGGTCGCATCGCTTTCAGAGGATGCAATGAGCTCTGTACCCAATTCTATTAGAGAAGGTGCGCTTGGTCTAGGCTCAACAAAGCTTGAAGTAACGTGGAAGGTTGTTATTCCTGCAGCAATGTCTGGAATTATTGCATCATTCGTTCTTGGTATATCTAGAGCAATTGGCGAAACCATGATTGTTACACTTGCTAGTGGAAGTTCCAAGAACTTTACTTTTGATGTTACCCAATCAATGCAAACAATGACCTCTTATATTGTTGAAGTAAACAGTGGAGATGCACCTGCGGGCTCAACCTTATATTATAGTTTATACGCTGTAGCTATTACACTATTCGTGTTCACATTAGTAATGAACTTACTTGCACAATATATTTCTCGCAAGTTTAAGGAGGAATATTAAAATGAAATATGTAAATGAAGCACAGGTTCAAAAGAAACTTAATTCTCGACTTTTTACAAACAATATAGCAAAATCACTTTTCTTTTTATCAACTTTGTTTGGTTTAGTTGTTCTCGTTATTCTTTTTTACCGAGTCATATCTCAAAGTCTTGGCTGGATTGATCTGCAATTTCTAACTAGTAAGCTTTCGACTGTTGCTGAGAACGCTGGAATTATGGGTGCCCTCCTAGGGACTCTGTGGTTAATGCTTGTTGTTGCACCTATAACACTTTTCCTGGGTGTTGGTACAGCCATTTATCTCGAAGAATATGCAAAAAAAGGACGTCTACAACGGTTTATTCAAACAAATATCTCAAATCTTGCAGGTGTTCCGTCAATTGTATTTGGTATATTAGGTCTTACCATTTTTGTTCGCGGTTTTGGATTAGGCAATATCGTGTTAGCTGGTGGGCTTACAATGTCGTTACTGGTACTTCCAATCGTAGTAGTTGCTAGTCAAGAAGCAATCCGAGCAGTACCGAGTTATTTGAGAGAAGCATCTTATGGAATGGGAGCTACTAAATGGCAAACGATAAAAAATGTAGTTTTACCAACTTCATTACCTGGAATTCTTACAGGGGTTATTTTGGCACTTTCTAGAGCAGTTGGAGAAACAGCTCCACTTGTAGTAATAGGAATTCCAGCCTTATTAATTCCATTTCCTGATAGTATTTTTGATAAATTTACTGTGTTGCCAATGCAAATCTATTATTGGACTCTCGATTCTGCACTAGTCGCTGAATACGCAAATCTAGGAGCAGCAACTATTGTCATTTTATTAATCGTATTATTCTTAATGAATTCAATAGCCATCATAATTCGAAATAAGTTCCAAAGAAAATATTAATTTTTTACAAGTGAAAACAACAGGTATTAATAACAGGCGCGATTTGGTCAATACGCATTTGATTCTACTTTGAAGGGGAGAAACTCAAATTATGACATTACAAGTAATGACTAATAATTATATAAATCCAGATCAGACAGATAAAAAAATTGTTTATAATACAAAAGATTTAAACCTATGGTATGGGGAAGATCATGCCCTTAAAAATATTAATTTTCCAATCTATGAAAACGAGGTAACAGCAATTATTGGGCCGTCTGGATGTGGAAAATCAACTTATATTAAAACCTTAAATCGTATGGTTGAACTCGTTCCGATTGTTCGCATTTCAGGAGAAATTTTATACAGAGGAAAGAATATTTTCGATAAAACATATAAGGAAGAAGAACTCAGAACTCGAGTAGGGATGGTTTTCCAAAAGCCGAATCCTTTTCCAAAATCAATTTATGACAATATAGCTTATGGACCTCGTATTCATGGGATTCGAAACAAAAAGGTCTTAGATGAGATTGTTGAAAAAAGTTTACGTGGTGCAGCTATTTGGGATGAGGTGAAAGACCGACTTCATGAAAATGCTTATGGTCTTTCAGGCGGACAGCAACAAAGAATCTGTATTGCAAGATGCTTGGCAATTGAACCTGACGTGATTTTAATGGATGAGCCGACTTCCGCTCTTGATCCAATTTCGACATTAAAAATTGAGGAACTTGTTCAAGAACTTAAGCAAAACTTCAGTATTATCATTGTTACTCATAATATGCAACAGGCTGCACGTATTTCAGATCGAACCGCCTTTTTCCTAAGTGGAGAAGTTATTGAGTATGAAAAAACAGATAAAATGTTTTCAAATCCATCCGACAAGCGCACAGAAGATTACATCACTGGCAGATTTGGATAATAATGAATAAGAGGGGTGTAAGTCATGGCAATACGTACGACATTAGATAAGGATTTGGATCGTCTTAAAGAATTATTGGTTGAAATGGTCAACCTATCGAAAACAGCAGTTGAAAAATCAGTACAATCACTCGCACACCAAGATATTAAATTGGCTGAACAAATTATTCAAGATGACCAAAAAATAAATGAGCTTGAAGAACAAATTGATAATATTATCATTCAATTAATCGCACAACAACAACCAGTTGCTTCTGATCTACGTGCTATTATTGCAGGCTTGAAAATCTCAAGTGATATCGAAAGAATCGGAGATCTAGCCGTAAATATTGCAAAATCGATTATCCATATTGGAGATGGACCGCTCATAAAACCAATTGTTGATATCCCCAAAATGGCTGAAAAAGCTTTAGACATGTTAAACAACGTAATCAAAGCATATATCGAAAAAGACATCAATTTAGCTATTCAAACAGCTAAAGCAGATGATGAGGTTGATGAGTTATACGGAAAAATCATTAAAGAACTATTGGAGTTAATGCCAAACAATCCCAATTCAATTAACCAAATTACACAATTAGCTTTTATCAGTCGCCATTTCGAAAGAGTAGCAGACCACACAACTAATATGGCTGAACACATTATCTATATGGTTAAAGCTAAAAAAGTCGATTTAAATGCCTAAAAAAACTCAAGCCTATCTCGGCTTGAGTTTTAATTTGTCGTTAAATAGTAAACAAGACCATATACAATTGTAGAAAAAATAATACCAATTGCGATTCCCCGTAACAAATATTTATCCATTATATGAGCCCCATTTTCTTTGCTTGTTCAAGAATGAGTCGAACTTCTTCAACTGGTAAATTTGTTTTTGTTCCGATTTCCTCATAGCTTAAGCCTTTATCATAAAGGGATAAAATGGTGGAGTTTGATAAAGACATAACACTTGTTTGAGATGGTCCCGTTTCATAATCGATGTCATTGGTTAGAAGCTCTTCTTCAAGTACTTTTATTTTTTTCTTTAAAAGGTATGTTTCTTGAACCATCGAAAGGGAAAGTTGATCCAATTCTTCTTGCACCATTTTAACTCTGTCCTTTCCATAGAAAGAAACGACAAGAAGAAGGATTGCGATGGCTAATAAGATAATAATAGCGTATTCCATACTGTCACTCCATTCCATACTCTATCTTATCGTAACTTGTTTAGGTGGACAATACTAGTACGTTCACTGAATTGTATTTTGAAATAGTAATTAAATTTACTTTGTCCCAAAAATAGGACTGGAATTTTGGGAAGTTAAGTGGTATGATAGGTAAGTCTGATTAAAGCTTTATATGTTTGGAGGGAAATGAAGATGCGTGTTAAAATCACTTTAGCTTGTACTGAAACTGGTGATCGTAATTATATTACAACTAAAAATAAGCGAAACAACCCTGACCGTCTTGAACTTAAGAAATATTGCCCAAGACTAAAAAAGGTTACTCTACACCGCGAAACAAAGTAACAGTAGGAAAGCAATTTCCTGCTGTTTTTTTATATTATATAAAGTAATTAATGGAGAGGAGCGAATAAGTTGAAGCGGAAACAAGAATTGAGAAAAGAGATGACGGAAACGTTGCGTTCAGTTGATAAAGATACTTTAGACAAGTGGTCTAAGGAGATTACTGATCATGTTCTCACTTTACCTGAATGGGTGAATGCAAATACGATAGGAATCACCATTTCAGGGGAGTATGAGGTCAACTCTAAATATCTAATTGAAAAAGCGTGGGAATTAAATAAACGAGTGGCTGTACCAAAATGCCATCCAAAAACAAAAAACATGACATTCCGTGAAATTACATCCTATTCTCAATTAGAAGTAGTCTATTATGGGCTCCAGGAACCAATTGAGGAACAAACAACTGTCGTTTTACATAATGAAATCGATTTATTATTTGTGCCAGGCCTTAGTTTTGTAACAAATGGATACAGATTAGGTCATGGTGGAGGTTATTATGATCGGTATTTAGCTCAATACCAAGGAGTTACAATGTCTTTAGCATTCCCTGTACAGGTTTTAGACGAAATACCTGTCGAGTCTTTTGATATTCCGGTCCAAAAAATTGCAACAAATACAGGGATAATTAAAACAAATGGCTAATCTTCTTCTCCAAATCATTGCCTCCATAGTTGTAGCAATATTGGGATATAAATTTAAATCATTAACATTAAGTGGAGCAGTAGGAACAATTCTTGTTGGTAGCGCAGTGTCGATAGGTTTTGGTTATCGGGGCTTGCTTTTATTAGGAGTCTTTTTTGCGAGCTCAAGCTTATGGAGTAAAATCAAAGTAAGAAATAAAATAAATCTCAAAAATAAGGTTGCTAAAGGAGAACAGAGGGATATTGTTCAAGTTTTTGCGAACGGTAGTGTCGCTGGGGTTACAAGCCTAATGTTTGCTTTCACTGACTCTCTCTTCTGGCTTATCTTCTTTGTTGGTTCAATCGCAGCAGCGAACGCAGATACGTGGGCTTCGGAAATTGGAACACTAAGTAAAAAGAAGCCAATCTTACTAACAAAATGGAAGCGGGTTGATACAGGGACATCCGGAGCAGTTTCTGTTTTAGGAACTTTTGCAGGCTTTTTTGGTTCATTACTTATTAGTTTTATTTCATTTTTAGTGTGGCCAGAGCTTTCATTTTTTCTGTTTCTTGGACTGACCCTGATCGGCTTTTGCGGCAATCTAATTGATACGATTTTGGGAGCGAGTATTCAAGTTGTTTATAAATGTCCTGTATGTGGAATGGAGACAGAGAAAAAGTTCCATTGCGAAAAAGAAACGACGTATTTTAAAGGCTTGTGGATTTGCGATAATGATGTTGTGAACTTTTTATCAATCCTTCTGGCATCAGGATTTGGGACATATTTCTTTTTTCTTTTACTAGGATAAAATGAAAGCGATAATCAAAAAGTATAACTAGGAGGGATGAATATGTTAAGTTTATTGACCCGAATAGCTATTCTTTTTGGTGGGATATATGCAGTCTATAGGTACCGATATCGCATATTTAATCGCGTTTTCGGCAATGCTGCAGTTCGTCGGATTGCTATTAGTACCTCGATGAAAATCCCATTTATTCGTAACAAAATGATACAAACAGCCTTCCGATAAAGATAAATCAAATACGCCTTGGCGTATTTGCACCCAGGTTTTTAGGCTTACATGAGTTGGGTCACATAGACGTTGCCACAGGAAGTGGCGTTCTTAGTCTTTGATCCTATGCTCGAAAAGAACCTTTAAAAAATCTGTGGCGTCTGCCGGAAGTTTAACTTTATTCAGTCGTAGTTAGAACGACTATACTTCTAACTTCACTACTGATAATGTTGAGCTTTGCTGAATAAAGTGAACCTGTTGATTAACTTTCAACAGGTTTTTTCAATTTCGAAACAGAAATTTGGTAACGGAAATAGAAAAACGTTTATAATAAATATAATACCCATTGGAAGAGGGGGGGATAAGGTGTTCAAGCAAGATTATCTTTTTTGGAAAATCATACAGGGGCTTCAGGAAGAAGGCGGTTATCGTATTCTCCAACTATCTAAATCAAATAATGAAATTTGGTTAGAAACGATGCAGAAGAACAAGCCAAGAATAATTCGCATTCTGCGTCATGATTTAGATTGGAGCAATTGGATGCAGCGGGATATGGAGCTCACCGCTCAGCGATTGGAACAGCTTAGAAAACGTCTATTTGCCCGGAAATTAGAAGCTCTTAATATTTACATCACGACATACCCACCAGTTGATGACTGGAGATTTCGGTTAGAACAACCACTTCATGCAGGTGCAAAAGGCTTAACTACATTACGAACTGTTTTAATTAATTCTGAACATAAAGAAACAGGACTAAGGGAAATCTCAACACTAGTTCATACCGAATTTACAATCGATGACTCTATTTATATCGATCTTGAAACAGTTGAGAATATTAAGCATGAGGTTATTACGGTTGCGAATAAACGAATATCGAGTGAAAAACAAATTTTCCAAAATGGAAAACCTTTTTTTACATATATTCTGATTGCGATACAATTAGTTATGTTTGCCATTTTAGAATTTAATGGTGGAAGTACAAACACAGAAACCTTGCTTAAATACGGGGCAAAGGAAAACTTCCGCATTTTAAATGGTGAATGGTGGCGTTTTTTCACGCCAATGATTTTACATATTGGATTTCTTCATCTCCTAATGAATACCTTTGCGTTGTATTATTTGGGATCAGAGGTAGAGCGACTATACGGGAAAATAAGGTTTTTATGGATTTATGTTTTTGCCGGGTTTATAGGAAGTCTTGCAAGCTTTGTTTTTAACGCAAATATTTCTGCTGGGGCTTCTGGGGCTATTTTTGGATGCTTTGGTGCATTATTATTTTTTGGTGCTGCTTATCCTTCTTTGTTTTTTAGAACGATGGGCCCAAATGTAATTGGTATTATTATCATAAACCTTGTCCTTGGATTTATGATTCCGGGTATTGATAATTCAGGGCATATTGGAGGCTTGGTTGGGGGATTTTTAGCAGCGAGTATTGTTCATTTGCCAAAACGTAAAGAATTTGCGAAACGAGTAGGTGGGCTTGTCGTAACATTGGCGACTGTAGGTACACTTATTTATGTTGGATATGTGATTCAGCCACACTCTGATAACCCACGATTTGTCGTGCAAACTGCTCAGGAATATATACAAGCGAATGAGATTCATAAGGCGTATGAGATGCTTAAGAGTGCAGAGGAAAATGGAACTGACACACCAGAAGTTTACTTTTATCTTTCTTATACTGAAATTAAGCTTGGAAAACTTGAAGATGCTCGGGATCATTTACAAATCGTCACTCAAAAGGCACCAGATATCTCAGAAGCACATTATAATCTAGCTCTTATATATGTTCAGTTGCAAGAATTTGAAAATGCAAAAAATGCAGCGGAACAGGCTGTTGAAATTGACCCGGAAAATGAAAACTATCAAGACCTTATCAATGAAATAAATAACATGGAAGATTCAATGTAAAGTGTCTCAAATGAGGCACTTTTCTATATTTGTCCTGAATAAGTATTATTTTCCAATTTTACGTCAAAGATGGATTAGTAGCCTACGAAAGCAAACTAGAGGTCTTTTGTGTGATTGGAGTGATACTCATGGGAAATGAAAATAAAGAGCCAAAACATCCGGTCTCATCGAATTTAGAAGAAAATCGAAGTTATTTAAAAGAAGCCCTTGGTGTAGACAAAAGTTTTGATGTAATCCAAATTGATGTCGAATATGCCGGCAAAGACATGTCAATGTTTTTAATTGATGGCCTTATTAAAGATGATATTTTGCATTTATTGCAAAAATTTCTTGCTAAACAAGACGAGAGCACATTAAAAATAGACGGATTAGAAAAACTACTGAAGACGTATATTCCATATGTAGAAGTGGAAAGCACAGACGACCTAGATAAGGTTGTTGACATGGTCCTTGCGGGTCCAACTGCTTTAGTCATCGAAGGCATTGATAAGGTTATTTTAATAGATGCTAGAACCTATCCTGTAAGGGGTCCTGAAGAACCTGACACAGAACGAGTTGTAAGAGGGTCTAGGGATGGCTACGTCGAGACGGTTGTCTTTAATACTGCATTAACGAGAAGAAGAGTTCGGGATAAATCCCTCCGAATGGAATATATGCAGGTGGGAAGACGTTCAAAGACAGATATCGTGATTAGTTATATTGAAGATATTGCTGATCCTGACCACGTTAAAGAAGTTAAAGATGCCATTTCAAAGATTGATACTGATGGTTTGCCAATGGGTGAAAAGACCATTGAGGAATATATATCAGGACGACATTATAATCCATATCCGGTTGTAAGATATACGGAAAGGCCAGATACCGCAGCTGCACATCTATTCGAGGGTCATATTATCATCATGGTTGATGGTTCACCAAGTGTTCTTATTACCCCAACCACATTTTGGCATCATATGCAGCATGCCGAGGAATATCGTAACAGCCCCGTAACTGGGCTATACTTGCGCTTGGTTCGCTATTTTGGTGTATGGGCATCACTGTTTTTGTTACCATTATGGTATTTGTTTGCTGTTCATCCTGAGCTATTGCCAGATAATCTTAAATTTATTGGTCCAAATGATGATGGCAGATTACCATTAATATTACAGTTCTTTTTAATTGAAATTGGAATCGATCTGTTGAGAATGGCAGCCATTCACACTCCAACTGCCCTTGCAACGGCACTAGGGCTTGTCGCAGCCATGTTGATTGGACAGGTGGCAGTTGAAGTTGGTTTATTTACAAATGAGGTTATTTTGTACCTTGCAATTGCAGCCATAGGAACCTTCTCAACACCAAGCTATGAGATGAGCCTTGCAAACCGCTTAGCCAGACTATTTTTCTTATTAACGACCAGCATATTTGGAGTAATTGGATTTGTCGTAGGAATTACACTATGGATTCTCTACTTAGCACGAATGAAATCATTTAATGTTCCATATTTATGGCCGTTTATTCCATTTTCCTTCAAAGGATTTAAGGATGTTTTATTCCGTGCTCCTATTCCATTAAAAAGAAATAGACCGAAAATATTACATCCAAAAGATCCAGATAAATAAATTTCTTTAGGAGTGCTTTCTTTAAAAGGAAGCACTCCTTTTACATTTTTATGGACTTTCATGAGAAAGACTTGCGTGTTTCTATTTTTTTAAATAAGCTAGTATATATTGTGGAATGCAGAAGGTGAGAAAGTGAAAACAATTTATGATATTCAACAATTTCTAAAAAAATTTGGCACGATCATTTATGTTGGTGACAGAGTTGCTGACCTGGAATTAATGGAAACTGAAATACAAGAGCTTTACAATTCACAGCTCATCGAAACAAAGGAATATCAATCAGCTATTTTTCTACTCCGCCAAGAAATTGTCCGGGAAACCGAAAAAAGAGCGAAAAACAAATAAAGGAATGGACGATATGGAAAAATTATTAATTGGTATCGATTTAGGTGGTACAACTGTCAAACTTGCCTTTATCACACAAGAAGGTGAAATTGTTACAAAATGGGAAATTCCAACGGATAAATCTGGAGCAAAAATTATCCCGGATATTGCAAAAGCAATTGAAGCAAAAATGGTAGAACTTAAGCTTTCAAAAGAACAATTCGCTGGTGTAGGTATGGGTGCCCCTGGGCCAGTTCATTTTGAAGACGGCGTTATCTATAAAGCAACCAATCTCGGATGGAGAGAGATGTATCCTCTAAAAGCAGAGCTTGAAGCGAAAATTGGGTTGCCTGCAGTTATCGATAACGATGCAAACGTTGCTGCTATCGGTGAAATGTGGAAGGGTGCAGGTGCAGGCGCAAAGGACTTACTTTGTGTAACGTTAGGAACAGGTGTCGGTGGAGGCATTATCTCTAATGGTCATGTAGTTCGAGGAGCCAATGGGGCAGGTGGAGAAATTGGCCATATCACTTCCTTGGTTGATGGTGGTGCTTTATGTGGCTGTGGAAAAAAGGGCTGTATCGAAACAATAGCATCTGCTACTGGTATCGCACGTTTGGCAACTGAGGCCCTTCAGGGTGGAAATGACTCAAGTGTTCTTCGAGAACAATTTGAACAAACTGGAAAAGTCACCTCAAAGGATGTTTTTGATGCAGCAGGCAAAGGGGACCATCTAGCCCAGGAAATCATTGACAATGTAACATTTCACCTTGGCTTAGCTTTAAGTCATGTCGCTAATGGACTAAACCCAGAAAAAATCGTTATTGGTGGCGGAGTCTCAAAAGCAGGTGAGCAATTACTGCTTCCATTAAGAAAGCAGTTTAAGCGTTTTGCTTTTTCAAGGGTAGCCGAAGTTGCTGAAATAGCCATTGCCACATTAGGAAACGATGCGGGTGTAATAGGTGCAGCTTATTTGGCTAAAAACAACCAATAAATAGTAAAAAGAGATTTCACAATGAAATCTCTTTTTTTACATTTTTGTTAGAATATTTAAAAGATTGTTACTTTTGGTTACTATGAAACTTTCTAGTCAACTAATCGTCTTATATGTATATACATAATGTACATCTATATGATTTTATAAGATTTAGTTGTTTAGATGATTGATTTTTAGTCAAAAAAGTATTAAGATTATCTTTAGATTTTTCTAAATTACCTAAAAATGGAAGTAAGAACATTAATCTTTGGTGCTCCGCGGTCTTGAAAACAAGGAGGTATATTGATGATTAAGTCATCAACTTTATCCAAATCAAAGTTCATCTTTTTAGCTGCATTTATGCTTTGGATAAAAACATATATCGTATATAAAACTAGCTTTGATATAAAAATAGAAAACTTGATGCAAGAGTTTATTTTACTGATAAACCCATTGAGTTTTTTGTTGCTGTTCTTTGGTATTTCTTTCTTTATTAAGGATAAGCATCGTACTAAGTTCATTATATTTGCTAGTTTACTATCTTCATTTGTGTTATTTGCGAATGTTGTATTTTACAGATTCTTCAATGACTTTTTGACTCTTCCTGTTCTTTTTCAAACAAGTAACATGGGGGATTTAGGAACCAGTATTACAGAAAATTTAAAGGCAACAGATCCACTCCTTTTCATTGATGTAGTTATTCTAATTTTGATCAATAAATATAAACCAAGTTTTACTGCCGCGGAAGTTATCACGAAAAAGGAAAGAAGATCCTATTTCATCCTTGTTGCAGCTATCTTCTTTTTTAATCTTGGATTAGCAGAAGCTCAGCGACCACAGTTATTGACAAGAACCTTTGACCGTGAAATGTTAGTGAAGAATATCGGGACATACAACTATCAAATTTATGATATTGTCCTACAATCAAAATCTTCCGCCCAACGAGCTTTGGCCGACAGCAGTTCATTTATTGGAATCGAAAACTATTTAAAAGCAAATCAAAAGGAACCAAGCGATAAATTTGGTATTGCACAAGGAAAGAATGTCGTCGTAATTTCAATGGAATCACTTCAAAACTTCGTCATTAATGAAACCATTGATGGGGAAGAAATTACGCCATTCCTAAATGATTTTATAAAAGAAAGTTATTACTTTGACAATTTTTATCATCAAACAGGTCAAGGAAAGACATCAGATTCAGAGTTTTTATTGGAAAATTCATTATATCCACTTGGACGCGGAGCCGTTTTCTTTACCCATGCTAATAATGAATTTACAGCAACTCCTGAATTTATTAAGGACTATGGATATTTTTCATCAGTCTTTCATGCGAATAACAAGACTTTCTGGAATCGCGATATCATGTATGATTCTCTCGGGTATGATGAATTTTTTGATCTTGAAAGTTATGAGGTTACAGAGGAAAATTCAATTGGATGGGGCTTAAAGGATATCGATTTCTTTGAACAATCCATTGACTTATTAAAGTCACAGCCACAGCCGTATTACTCAAAATTTATTACATTAACAAACCATTTCCCTTTTGAACTTGGTGAAGAGGACAAAATGGTAAATGAATTTAATTCAAACTCAAGAACATTGAACCGTTATTTTCCAACAGTTCGCTATATGGATGAGTCCATCAAAATCTTTATCGAACGACTTAAAGAAGAAGGAATGTATGAAAATACCATATTTGTTCTTTATGGGGATCACTATGGAATTTCTGAAAACCATAATAAAGCGATGGCACAGTTTCTAGGGAAAGAAGAAATCACACCATTTGATTCAATTCAACTGCAAAAGGTACCATTAATTATTCACATTCCCGGAGTGACAGATAAGAATCCACAAGTAATTTCAACTGTATCTGGACAAATAGATTTAAAACCAACCATTTTAAATCTCCTTGGAATGGATATACGTAATGACGTTCATTTCGGTAGTGATTTATTTTCTGAAGAAAAAATACCATTGACTGTCTTACGTGATGGAAGCTTTATCACAGATAAGCATGTATTTACGAAGAATACTTGTTATGATAAAGAATCAGGTGAAGAGACAGAAATTAGCTATTGTGAGCCTTACATGGAAAAAGCAGGGCTAGAATTGGATTATTCAGATGAGATTGTCTATGGAGACCTACTCCGCTTCTATAATGGAACATCTTATCATGAACCAGTCCCTGAAGAGTTTAAAGAATAAGTAAATAAAAGCCTTGGCCCAAATGAGGGTCAAGGTTTTCCGATGGCATGAAGTGCATCCCATCGGTCATAAAATGGTAGGAGAGGATAACAAGGAGGTATAGGTGTGAAGGTCATTGTCCGTCCAGGAGACACTTTCTGGTATTACAGTCAATTGTTTGCTATCCCTATTCATTTATTAATTGACTCAAATTTACATTTGAATATAAATAATTTGCAGGTTGGAGCAGAAGTAAAGATTCCCGGTTTTCTTTTAAAACAGCATAAGGTTGTTCAAGATGATACGTTATGGAAGTTGGCGAAATCTCGGACACTTATGGCAGATGCTTTATTTTTAGTGAATCCAGGGATAACAGCCGAAAATCTACAGGTTGGCCAAATGATTCTGATTCCAGAAAGAGTGGTTCAACCAATCGTAAATGGAAATAGAGAGTACGATTTTGCTGATATGGTGAGTGATATTGAGCAATTAAAGACGATTTATCCATTTCTTCAAACCCGGTCTATTGGTAAAAGTGTATTAGGTAATGATCTGCTTGAGCTTCGAATTGGTAGAGGAGAAAAGAGGGTTCATTGGAATGGGTCGTTTCATGCAAATGAATGGATTACAACAAATGTCATTATGACCTTTATAAATGATTATTTACTGGGTTTAACAAATATGGCTCCGATTAGAGGGTTTTATGTCGAGCCATTATATTTGGAAACACTCTTATCAATAGTTCCTATGGTGAATCCAGATGGTGTTAATTTGGTGCTTAATGGTCCTCCTGAACAGAAACCATATAAAGATGAAGTTGTAAAAATTAACAATGGAAGTTTTGATTTTAAAGACTGGAAAGCAAATATTCGCGGTATTGATTTAAATAACCAATTTCCAGCAAATTGGGAGATTGAAAAAGAAAGAAAAGAACCAAAGTCGCCCGCACCCCGAGATTACCCAGGCGATACTCCATTAACTGAGCCAGAAGTAATCGCCATTGAGAAACTAACAAGAGATGCAAACTATAATCGTGTATTAGCCTTCCATACCCAAGGAGAGGTTATTTATTGGGGATATGAGGGGTTAGAGCCATTAGAGTCTGGTACCCTTGTGAATGAATTTTCAAGGGTTAGTGGATATAGAGCAGTTCGAACGATAGATAGCCATGCAGGATATAAGGATTGGTTTATTCAAGAATGGAAGAAACCAGGGTTTACTTTCGAATTGGGGGAAGGTGTTAATCCACTCCCACTTTCTCAATTTGATGAAATTTATCAGGAGACTCTCGGAGCATTTTTAGCCTCTTTGTATATGTGAAAACGTTCTCTAGAAAAGTCGGTGAAAAGGCCGGCTTTTTTCCTTGCGCTGAAACTTTTTAACGTGCATAATCGTATTATCTGTTAAGGGAACAATAGAACGTGGAACTCTATTTTAGATGCTAAAGAGGTGATTTTTGAGTTGATGAGAAATTTAATATTCTTTTTTATGTTACTTTTTCTACTAGCTGGCTGTAATTCTCATCAACATTTTGATTCAAGTGATGCGCCAGACAGTAGGAATAAGAATGTTACAAAAGGTCCTGTACCTGCAGAATTCTTTGGAGAAAATCAAGAGGTAAAGCCGCTTGATCTTAGCGGGGAAGAATTCAATAGTGTAGGTGAATGGTATGATGATGAAAGCATCCTCTATGTTACCGATGATAATGGTATTTCAACAATATATAAGTATCACTTGTTCACTGGTAAAAAGGAGCTGTTCCTCCAAACCTCTGCCCCTGTGCTGACAATGAAGGCAAATGAGGACCATTCCATGTTTTTAATACATACATCAGATTCTCAAAATATGGCGAAGTTAATGGTGGTAAACAAAGAAGGAAACGTGCAATTTGAATGGGAAATCAATTCCTTTGATTTGTTTTACAGCTGGAATCCTTATCATCCAAGTGAGGTATTTGTAACAACGTTTTTAGAGGATTGGTCGTTTCAAACCCATTTGGTGGACATTCAGTCCGAGGAAAAAACGAAATTTGAGGTCTTTCAGCCTTTTATTCAATGGGTTAGTCCCAATACAATTTCATATTTAAAATGGGACCAAAACGAATTAGATTACTTTGCACCACTTTATTCGTATCATTTAGATACAAAAACAGAAGGACTCTTATTTGAGGATATTATTTCGTTCGTTACTTTTAAAAATCTACTTGTTACATATGAATTAATTCAAGGGGAGGAGGCATTTGCAAAGGTTGGCCTTTACCACCCTGAACAGAATAAAAAGCTATATGAATTTAAAATGCCACTCTTAAGTGACTATTCAAAATGGTATATTCCTTCAGCCGATTATGCCGTCGAACAAAAGAAATTCTACTCGTTTCAACCATATTCAAATGGAGCATTTGATACGTACGGAGAAAAATTCGAATTGGTTTCCTACGACATCAGTACAAGGAAAGAAGAGGTTATCCTTGAAAAAGTAGATGATCAACCCCTTAACTTTTCTCCAAATGGTTTCTTATGTTTATATGGTTTTCAATTTGAGAAGATTATTGATATGAGGACAAAAAAAATAACAGACCTTGTAGCAAATTAAGGGAAATGAAAAAAGCCATCGTATGAACTGACCTAGCCAAATGAGACATATATAAAACACCTATCCATATTAAATTTAACACTTTTTCATTAATTTG
>NZ_JBPFDQ010000068.1:0-28628 GCF_059415045.1 Ferdinandcohnia sp. SAFN-114
TCATAAAAATAGTTGGGAAGCAAAATTGTACATCCTTAAACGAGCGAAAATGTACATTTTATCATTGACATTTATACTTAGTTGAACTAATGGATTATTTGAGTTATGGATCGACTGCCAATCCAGGCAGCTTTTCTATTCAAATAATGGGGCAGGATTGTTGAATAGAGATGAAACTAAAAAATAAGAAAGTGCGCAAATTTAGTTCCAATTCTAAGCACTTTCTTTTCATTAATAAAGTATTTAGAGGAAGTTTCTGTCACTTTTTTTTCGTATTTACAATTTATTACAAAAAACTGGACAGTATCAAATGAAGAGAATTAGCGAACCAGTGATTAACATAGTAATTGTTATTCCTAAAGTTATTTTTTGTTGAGTTTTATTCATTTTGCGGTACAAATATACGAACATCTATATCACCTCCTTCCTTAAACGAGCAGTTATTTAAAATCGTTTTCTTCAAAAATAAATAATTCTTCTACAGTTATGTGAAACTGGTGAGCGATTTTAATTGCTAATTTTAAAGAAGGATTATACTCACCTTTTTCTAAAAAGCTAATGGTTTCTCTTCTTACACCAACTGCTTTTGCAAGATCTAATTGAGTCATATTATGCTTTGCTCTGTATTCTTTAATCTTTGTCTTCATTATTCTAAGCCTTTCTTATTCTTGGTAAAGAACCAAGATATAAATAGGGTTAATACCATCCCAATTAATCCTAATAATAAAATGTCATCTTTGTTGAAGTATTTTTGAAAAGCAAGTAAAGCAATCCATATATATAAGGAATAAAAGTATGCTGTTCCTGCTGAATGTAACTTAATTTTTTTTGAACGCTCATCTTCAAATGAGATACCTTGTTTTAGTTCGGAGAAAAGTCTTTTTAAAATTATTGATATCAATCCAATAAAACTTACTAATCCAATTAATAAAAATGATGCTGATAAACTGTCATTATTTCGAAAGAAAGAACCAATTTGAAATAACATTCCGAATACAACACCAAGAGAAGTAACTAATAAAAGTAATATTTTAATGTTCAAAATATATGACCACCCAACGTTAGAAATATATAACACTATATTAGAAATATATAACATTATTTGAGATAAATCAACCTTATTCGTTTAGTGAAAAATAAAGATATACTAAAAAGTACTAAAAAGCAGATGAATGGATCTTGTGAAACTATGTACTTAAACTAAATGGTGAGTTTATCTAAATAGGATTTCTCATATTGCTATTTGAAAATTCTATAATTTGTTATAATGATCTATGTTAGTAAAGTAATTAGCGTATACAGAGGGAGTGCTTAAAAATATGGAATACATAACACTTAATAATGGGTTAAAAATGCCAATTATAGGTACAGGTACAAATACTTATGGAAAAGAAAATAACGACTATAACGGGGAGTTAACAAATGAAATTCCTGAATTAGTATCAGCACTTGAGTTGGGGTACCGTTCAATAGACGCAGCCATCATTTATCGAAACGAAGAACTTGTAGGAAGAGTTTTAGCAGAAAGCAAAGTGCCTCGAGAAGAGTTATTCATTACGACAAAAGTTCCAGGAAACGAAGAATATATTTCTTCAAAGGAAGCTACTCGAGCAGCAATCGATAACAGTCTAAAAAACTTCCAAACAGACTATCTCGACCTACTTCTTATTCACTTCCCTATCGAAGACAAAGTACAACTTAAAAACACTTGGGAAGTCTTTGAGGAATATTATGAAGCTGGCAAATTAAAAGCAATCGGCGTTTCAAACTTTGGAAAAAATCATCTAGATGAATTGAAAGAGTTTGCGAAAGTGAAGCCAGCTGTCAATCAAATCCAAGTTAACTTAAAAGAACCTAACAAAGATCTCCTTGCCGTATTAAAAGGCGAGGGCATTACACCTGTTGCATGGGGACCTATGAAAGTAGAACCCCATCAAAAAGAAGTTTTGGATGAAATCGGTAAAGCCTATAAAAAGTCTGGTGCACAAGTCTTATTAAAATACCAAATTCAACGCGGTGTGATTGTTATTCCTAAATCTCACAATCGTGAAAATCAAGCATCTAATTTAGATCTTTTTGATCTCGTATTATCTGAAAGAGATATAGAAACGATTGAAAACTTATAATTAGGTAGTTCTTCATCCTAGTGATATGAATAATATCGCTAGGATTTTGATTTTTTCAAACAATGTGATAGCAATAGTAGCATTTTTTTGTTGAACTAACGGGCTGTTTAGTGAAAGAGAGAGGTTTAACTGATGTCAACAATCGAGGCAAATTGTTTGATGATTTAATTTTTTAATGCAATTTGGTAAAATGGTACTAAATGTAAATGATTGGAGGCTAAATTAGTTGGCAACAATAGAGGATTTTTTGAAATTAGACATCCGGATCGGTACTGTTAT
Source organism: Ferdinandcohnia sp. SAFN-114 (assembly GCF_059415045.1). Lineage (NCBI taxonomy): Bacteria > Bacillati > Bacillota > Bacilli > Caryophanales > Bacillaceae > Ferdinandcohnia > Ferdinandcohnia sp. SAFN-114. Next base: position 2,406 of record NZ_JBPFDQ010000068.1, read on the forward strand.
TAACGCAGAACCCTTTCCAGAAGCACGAAAACCTGCGATAAAATTAGAAATTGATTTTGGAGAGATTGGTATTAAACATTCTTCGGCACAAATTACACAAAGATATACACCAGAACAACTTATTGGTCGGCAGGTGGTTGCGGTAGTAAATTTCCCTCCAAGACGTATCGCAGGTTTTAAATCGGAAGTATTGGTAATTGGCGGTGTACCAGATGAAGGTGACGTAGTACTTTTAAAGCCAGATGAATCTGTTAAAAATGGAACACCAATATTATAGGAGTTTTAAAGGAACATCCTACTTGTTTTCAGTAAAAAAGTTACGGTGCTATCTTTCAAAAAATGTCGAAAACAACTTCAGCTTACGGGTGCGTTGATCCAAGAATGAATAACGCACTTTTGTTGAAGTTATTAAACGAACGGGGCGGTTTAATGGAATAAAGCATTGTGTATGGTTATCATTCACATTAAATAATAGGTTACTAAACTTATTTATGCGACAAAGATATGGAAGAATTGCAAAGTATGCATCTTTACCGGATGCTTTTTTTTATGGCATTTTTCAAATCAAATTTATTCATAATTAACGACAGCAAAAATTGGATAAATAAATTTTAATAAATTGAACCTATTATGTTCTGGAAATCGTCTAATTGCAGAATTGGAAATAGGTTTAAATGGGAGGGTAGTAGATTGGATAAAGAAGAAAAAAATTACATATTAGAAAAAATGATGATTGAATATGGTAATGAGTTGGTTAGATTGGCATTTTCTTATGTGAAAGACACAGAGATTGCAAAGGATATGGTTCAAAATACATTTATTAAATGCTACAAAAATCTTGATTCGTTTCGATATGACGCACAAGTAAAAACATGGCTCTATCGCATTACAATTAACGAATGTAAAGATTATTTAAAAAGTTGGAATTACAAAATGGTGCAAGTAAGAAGTTTTATAAATGAAACAACAAGATCAATGTTACCATCAACGGAAAGGACAGTGTTTGATAAATATAATAATCAAGAAATGAAAGAGAGCATCTTTTCTCTTCCGAAAGTGTATAGGGAAGTGATTTATTTATACTACTATGATTCATTAACAACGGTTGAAATTGCAAACGTTTTAGATATTCCAGTTAATACAGTGAAAACTCGGTTAAGAAGAGCAAAACAAAGATTAGAGTCGCTGATTAAGGAGGCAGAATATTATGGATGATAAACGAATAAGAGATCAATTTAATAATATGTCTGATCATGATTTAAGTTTTACGAAAGAAGACCGTAATAAAGTGTTTGAACGAATTAATAAAATGGAAAAAAGTAATCTTATGCAGAAGATATCTCTTCGTTCTATACCAAAACAATTCTCCATCATTACAGCTTCTATATTAGTGGTCTGCCTGTGTATCATTTTGTTTATTCCATCGATTTTTCATGAAAACGTTAGGAACGAAAACAGCGGAAGTAATGTAAGTGGAGTAGGGTCTCAAGAAGTCGAGTACTTGACAACTCTTTTTATGGTGAAAGATGAGAATAATAGAATACCTATTAATCTTTTACTTACCTATAGTAAAGATAATAAGATGATGAAGGTTCTATCTATCCCTCGTGATACGTATGTTCCGATAGAAAAGAGTGATGGAACGACTATACATGATAAATTGACATTTGCTTATGCTTACGGTTCGGAAGGCGCAGAAAGTGTAAGAACTACAGTTTCCAATCTATTTGATTTACCTATTGATTATTATGTTGTGATGGACTTAAAAACCTTTTCAAGCATGATAGATTCGGTGAATGGTATAGATTACAATCTGCAAGAAGATATTCAAGTAAGAGCTATATCTAAAGTGTCATTTGAATTCAAAAAGGGGACAAATCGTCTGAATGGAGAAGAGGTTGTAGCATTGATGATGGCTGCTACAGAGGGAAGAAGATTGGATGAGGAAAACCAATTAAACATCATTAACGCTGTGTTGAATCAAACACGAAACGTATTACCACAAAGCCAATATACGACTCAAATCGAAGGGAATTTTCCAATTGACCAATTGCTAGAGAGTAAAATGGCACTTTCCACGATACAATCAGTATCATTAATAGATGGAATGACAGATACAATGATCGATGAGAAATACTATATTAAGTTTGAAAAAGAATTTTTGAATTCTGTCTCAGAAGAGTTAACCACATTTAACTAAATAAAAAAATGATAACCACTATATCTGATGGTGGTATGAGCAATGTTCCATTTATTAAATTTAGGGGAAGATTTGTGAAATTAAGAACTGATACCAATAAACAGAAATATAAACGGAAATCTTTAGTTATGGTAAAGAATAACTAAAGTGTATCATTCAAAAGAAGAGATTGGGGTCCCAATAATGGAAAAAAGTAAAATACTTATCGTGGCAACTTTATTATTTGTTTTAGTAGTAGGAATGTCTGCTTGTAGCAAATCATCAGATGATACGGCTTTAACCAAAAAGGGTTCGGACTCTGATAATATATCAGAAAATAAAAATGATTTGCCTACTGAAAGCATAGATAAGTCCCATAATAATGGTAATAGTGAACTGTATGGTAGTAAATCTGACGATGAAAAAGAAGAAGGAAAACCATCACAGAATTTAAATGAACCTGGTACGAATACATCAACCAACAATCAGTCAAAACCAGTCAACACAGCCAAAAAAACAGGTTCTTCTCATTCAAATGATTCGTCGTCTGACAGCACAACGAATTCTGATAATAGCGAAGGAAAGCCAGCTATTGTCATTTCAAGTGGGGAAAAAGCTATCGAATATTTAAAACAGCAACTCCCTGAGGGGAAGGATGACGATGTTTCATTTGGAGTAGATGAGACACTTGCATCGGATGATAACGGTACATACTATACAATTCAGCTTGTTTCAATATCTTCGCGTGTATCTGGCAAAACGGGAACCTTAGGTTATTACAAGGTTTATCAAGATGGTACTTATAAGTCATTCTAAAGTTTTGCTAATGGGTGCGTTGATCCAGAAGGATTAACACTTCTTTTGTGTGTGTGGCATGTTAAATTAACTTGGCGGTGAGAGCCTCTATGGGCGTTGGGATATGCGAACCATTAGCCAAAGGCAAGGGTATCCTTGGCGACTCGGAACTAAAGGAATCTCTTAGCAAATCCTCGTTCAGAAGTACACGAATCACAAATTTGTAAGGCGAGAAATTGTATAAATAACTGAATTGCATAAAAGATAATCCGAATTATTGGCTAAACCAATGATTCGGTTTTTTTATTGCTCTATTGGGCAAATATGGCTATTACTATTTCTAATGCTGACCAAAAACACAGGTTTTTAACTGTGAGCGTTTTTTATACAATGATGTTCTTTTTCCTGAAATCCTTAAACGTGGAAAGTCAATTCGTGAATAAGATTCAACTTTTCTTATCAACTTAAGTAATATACAAATTAGAAGAAGGTGTATTATGTCGACGAAGAATATTTATCGGTCAATCACCATCATTTCTTTAAGCATGGCCTTAATCCTAATTTCATCGTGCAATCAGTTTCAAAGAAAAGAGGAACTTAATAATGAGAAAACTCCTCGTGAAGTATTAGGTTTCTATACTGAACAGGAAGGAACATATCCAGGGTCTCAACCTACAGTTAACGAGCAATTCGACAGTTTGAGCATCATTGCACCTTTTTGGTACAAGCTTGATGATAAACGCCCAGGCAATCTTATAGATTCCGTTACATCAGATCATAAAAGAAAGGTTATTGAGAGTGCTCATGATAAAAACCTGAAGGTATATATGGTTGTACATAATCTCTTCTATGAAACTTTGGAGAAGGGCAAACAGGTAGCGAGTAATGTACTTAATAACGATAAAAACCAGAATGTTTTTATTCAGAACCTACGAGATGAAATGGATCAGTTTAAATATGATGGCATTAATATCGATATGGAAAATTTGAATTTGACTGACAGAGATTCCTTTAGTCTGCTGATTAAAAAGCTGTCTGATGCTCTGCATCGTGATGGAAAAGAAGTTACTGTTTCAGTCCCAGCAAACACAGGTGATTCCCGTGCTAATCCCTGGTCACCGTGGTTTGATTATGAAAAACTCGGTCTATATTCTGATTCGTTAATGATTATGACATACGATGAACACAACCCAAGAACAAACCCCGGTTCAACAGCATCAGTCGATTGGACCGAAGCAACAATTCGTTATGCTTTGAAACAGGGAGTACCACCATCAAAAATTTTACTGGGGATTGCAGGTTATGGATGGGATTGGGATACAACAGCAAACAAAGCCGTGTATAGCTCCTATGTACAGATTATGGATCTGAAAGAAAAATATAAAGCAAAAATTCTATGGGACTCTCGTTCACAAACACCTTATTTCAGTTACGTAGATAAAGAACAACACAACCACCAGGTATGGTTTGAGAATAGCGATAGCCTAAGGTTTAAGCTAAACCTTGTTGAAAAATATAATTTACGGGGAATCGGGATTTGGCGACTAGGCTTAGAAGACCCAATGTACTGGACAACCATACCCGAGAAAATAAAAGTAAAAAAGGAATAGAGTGGTTATCCCATTCCTGAATATGCGTACTAAAACAAGGAATGTTTCAGGTGGAATCGAATTCGACCTAACGAGGACAAGAACCAAAGATTAAGCTGCCGATTATTCTTGGCAGCTTTTCTTATTTAGCTAACGGGCAAGCTACTTGAAGTAGGGTTTACAATTTACATTGAACAATATTAAACCCTAACACATACATGGAGGGTAATGGGACAGAAGTTGAGGAATGAATATTTTAATACAAATAGGTAATACTTTTAAAATATTTAAAATAATAAAAATAATAATTGGATTATTTTTCGTTCTATGTTAATTTCAAGAGGAGGTGAATAAAATGGGATTTAGATCCAAGAATATTTTTATCAATTTACCAGTAAAAGATGTGAAAAATTCTACCAACTTTTTGACGGAGATCGGCTTTGAGTTAAATCCACAATTCAGCGATGAGAACACATCCAGTATAGTCATCAATGACAATATCTTCGCGTTAATCATGACTGAGGAACGTTTCAGAGAGTTTAGTAAAAAAGAAATTGTGGATACCACTACTTTCTCCGAAGCGATTTTTTGCTTATCGGCTGAAAGTCGAGAGCAAGTGGACGAGTTGGTAAATAAGGCGCTTTCAGCAGGAGGCAAAACCAATAGCGAGCCTCAAGATCATGGATTTATGTATGGATGGGGTTTTCAGGACTTAGACGGTCATTTATGGGAAGTCGTTTATATGGATGAAAGTGCATTTTGATCTGGGGTAAACTTTTGGTAAAGAGTTAGTTTTTTAGGTTTTATATTTTAAGGAAAGATACCTTACCAGGTATCTTTTTTTGATTTATATATGAATAGAAATAGGTGAAATAATGTATTTAAAGTAACGGGTGCGTTTCTTAAAGAAGGAGATCACCCCCTTTTTATTGAAGTATAGATGCAGGTTTGTTTAATAATGGGGGAGATACGAGATGGAAGGGAATAAAGTAAAAAAGCAACTTATAATGGGCTTTATATTGTTTGGAGTTTTGCTTATATCGGGAAGTATACAAGTTATTTTTTCCCCATTTAACTTTGTTAGAAGTGTATCGCTATTTGTGGTTATTGGAAGTTCATTATCTTTAGGTGCATTTATTAGGGAATTATTTATTATTAAAAGGACAATAAAGCCAAATCAATAAATTAAACTTTTTTATCAAGTAACAGGTAGCATTAGCAGCTCAGAACCAACTCTTTTTCAATTATTGGGGGAAGGTTACTTGAAGTAGAGGAAAAGAGATATATTATCGAATATTTGATTAATTAGGGGGAAGTTTGATGGCTGATGAAATATTTGAAAACCCAAGACTTGCTTATATTTATGACCCATTTGATCCTGACCGTTCTGATTTAGATGCTTACGAGTCTATGATAAATGAGTTTGGAGCCAGTTCTGTACTTGACATTGGTTGTGGAACAGGAACTTTTGCTTGTCGTTTAGCCGCCAAAGGCATAGAGGTTATTGGACTAGAGCCAGCCGAAGCGTCACTAATGGTGGCAAAAACAAAACGTTGGTCTGACCGTGTTAAATGGATTCACGGTAATGCTCTTGACCTTCCGGAATTAAAGGTTGACCTTGTAACCATGACTGCTAACGTTGCTCAGGTTTATTTAACCGATGAAGAGTTGAAGGCGACACTGCTGGTAATTCGAGAGGTATTACTTCCGGGTGGAAGATTCGTGTTTGAAACACGGAAACCTGAGTCACAGGCTTGGTTAGAATGGAACAAGGAGAACACATACCAAAGGGTTGATGTACCTAAATGCGGTGTTGTAGAGGGATGGGTAGATGTTATAGATGTGCGAGACTCCTTGGTGTCTTTTCAATGGACTTATATTTTCGAGAACGATGGTGCCATTATTACTTCAATTTCCACTTTGCGATTTAGAAGTTTTAAGGAAATTTCTCAAACTCTTAGAGAAGTAGGATTATCTGTGGAAGAGGTTAGAGAAGCTCCTGACCGTCCAGGACGTGAGTATGTTTTTATTACAAGTCGCCAATAAAAAAACCTTAAACATTTTTTTGACCTTTGTTTTGGTAAGAAATATAATCAATAAATTCAAGTAAATTAGTAGTTAATTTTCAAGTAAGGGTGCAATAGTTGAGGATCAAAGCTGGCATAAGGGAATTTCTTTCTTGTTGTACTAAGCCATCTATTAGACGAAAGTCTTCATATATGTGTTTGATATTTACCAGGGGGTTTCAAATGATCATTTTATTAAGTGTGATTGGTTTAATTCTGGTATTTGTATTTATTGACTACTATATAACTGGAGTAACCAAATATATATTATAGGTTCTAATATTAGCAGCAGTTTCGCTATACAACGAAAATAAAAATCGTGAACATAAGAAAACGAAGGAAAGTAATAATTAAACAAAAAGAATAGATAGTTCAATAAGAAATAAGGAAGTCCCCATTGAGGACTTCCTTATTTTTGAGTATTTATCAACATTAAAATTGAACAGAGCCTTATCACTTGTAAGTGAACGTAGTGCTAAGATCCACCATACACTCGTTTCAATTTTCCTTTCTTCATCGATTGGTATTAGCTCTAATAATACTTCTTCTACTGCTGAGCTTATCCTCCACTAATAATAAAATAATACTTGGTAATTATAAGATTATAAGGGATGATCAACCATATCATGGTGAAAACAATCTTACACCTAGAGTCAAAGTGAAAGGTTGAAAGACAATATTTCCTAAAATAAGCTACTGTAAAAAACAAGGTGTGAACGTAACAAACATTGGTATACAACGCTTATTTCATATATACGACTACCCAATAAAGAGGAGTACAATAATGGACATACATGGTAAACAAAAATTAAGTAAGAAAACCTCACAATCCAATAATAAACATACAGCCCCAAAAAATAGCCAACCTATAAGCAAAAATATAATAGAGAATGAACACTTATTTAAAAATATTTTTAATAATTGTTCGGACATCATGTTTCGTGAAGTGAAAATTCATAGTCAAGTTATACTACTATTTATATATGTTGACGGTATGGTTGATACGGAGATCATTACTACAAACGTTTTGGAACCTTTGCTATATGATGGCTTACCTCAGGGGTTAGGCGGGATTGAAAGTCTTGAACAAGTGCTGGAACAGGAGCGTTTTTCAGTTTTACAAACAAAAAAGCTTTCTGATGTTGAGGAAATAACGGAGTACATTTTAAAGGGGAACCTTGCCATATTTGTAGATGGAGAAGGCAATGCATTACTAGCAGATGTCAAAAAGTTTGAAACCAGAAGTATAGAGGAACCTTCTACTGAAGCATCCTTAAGGGGCTCAAAAGAGAGTTTCACAGAGAACTTGAGGACAAATACCATGTTACTGCGAAGGATAATTGTATCGCCGAAGCTAAAGGTTGAGTCATTAAAGATTGGTAAAATGACTAAGACTGATATAGCTGTAATGTATATAGAGGGAATTGTTTCAATATCTGTTCTGAATGAAGTTCGTAAAAGATTAAAGCAAATACAAATCGATGAAATTCTAGAATCGGGATATGTTGAAGAATCCATAGAAGATAATCATTTCTCACCTTTTCCACAAATTCTGAATAGTGAGCGTCCTGATGTTACTTCTTCCGGATTACTTGAAGGCAAAGTGGTGATATTGACCAACGGCTCCCCATATTCACTAATTGTTCCGATGACATTTTGGAATGGATTACAAGCAACCGACGATTATAGTGAACGGTTTTTGTTTGTAACGATGATTCGTTGGGTTCGCTATATATTTACTATCTTTTCGATAATTTTTCCTTCTATATATATAGCCTTAACCAATTATCATCAGGAAATGGTTCCACCAGATTTGATGCTCAATATTGCAGTTTTACGAGAGCGTTCCCCCTTCCCGACATTAATTGAAGTCTTTTTGATGGAGTTCATGTTTGAAGGGTTACAGGAGGCAGGAATCCGGTTACCCAAACAAATTGGTCCACTTGTAAGCATCGTTGGCGCTTTGGTAATTGGAGAGGCGGCAGTTAGCGCAGGGATTATTTCCGCACCTGTTGTCATTATCGTTTCAGCTGCAGGAATCGCATCATTTATCATTCCGCGTTACAGCTTCGGGTTCCCTATGCGAATGTTAAGATATCCAATAATGATACTTGCAGGAGTCTTCGGTCTATTTGGGATCGCAGTTGGAATTATTGCGGTTCTAATTCACCTAATTAATCTTAAATCATTTGGGACTCCTTATCTAACTCCAGTGTCTCCGCGTAATAAACATGGACTTAAAGACGTACTGTTGCGATGGCCTCGAGAGCGAGTTAATAAGGGGTGAATTACTCATGAAGAGAATAGGTAGATGCATTATTGTGTTACTCTTAATATTATTTAGTACAACTGGCTGCTGGAACCTAAAGGAACCAAATCAACTTGCATTTTTTACAGGGAATGGTTTGGATTTAACCGAAGATGGAAAGCTAGAAGCGACCGTACTCATAGTGACACCTGCAGGCATTGGTGGTGGGCAATTTAGTAGTGGAGATAAAAAAAAGGGTTACCAAGTAGTAAGTGCTACTGGAAAAAACGTTTCAGACGCAATAACTAACATACAGTCAAAGCTCTCACGACATGTGTTTCCTGGTCATCGTGATATTTTTCTTGTTGGTCAACGACTGGCTGATCAGGGAATAGGTGAAACAATCGATCCGTTCCTACGAAATGCACATTCAGATTTACGATCTTTAATATACTTGGTGAAAGATGCTAAACCAGAGGAGATTTTCTCTATTGAACCGTTTTTTGACCAATTTATAACAACATCCCTTTCTGATGAACAAACAGCCATAGGGATAAAGCCTTATCTAGCCCGTGAATTTGTGATAGATGTATTAAGTGATGGAACACAGCCACTAATGCCGGTGGTTAGTTTAAATCCTCAAAATCACTATAATTTCGACGGATCTGCCATTTTTAATAAAGAGGATAACGTAAAATTGGTGGGTTTCTTAAATAAAAAGGAAACATTCTATGCAAATTGGGTAAAGGACAGACTATCAAGTCATACCCTAACTTCATTCATAAACCAAGGGGATGGAACAATAAGTATAACCTTAGGTTCATTCAAACGACATATTACTGTGAAAGAGGTCGATGAAGAAATACATATTGACCTTCGTCTTAGTGGAAAAGGAACAATTATCGAAAACAGTACGAACTTAGACCCATCCAAAGGGGTTGACCTTAAACTTATAGAAGATGAACTTGAGAAAATAACTCAGAAAGCGATAGAAAAGCAAATTAAAATGGTGCAGAAGAAATACAAAATGGACATCTATGGGTTTGGAGAAAGTGTTCATCAACAATACCCTAAACAGTGGAAAACCATAAAGCATAATTGGAGTGAACATTTTTCCCAACTTCATGTTTCTGTCAATGTAGACCTTACATGCAATAATCCAGGGCAAGCTAATTGGTCTATTTATCCTTAAAAATGGTTGCCCATTTAATTTCAAAAAGGAGTGGCAAGGACTTATGAAGTTGACAGGAACCCAAATTGTTTGGATTTTGGCAACTACTGAAATTGTTGCAATGATATCGCTAAAAATTACGCCAACAATCCAGATTGCTAAACAAGATGCATGGCTTTCGATGATAGCTGGGGGTTTAATTGGTCTGATCTTAGCATTTCTGTTTGTTCATCTTAGCACTCTGCATCCAAATCAAACTTTGATTCAAATTAGCCAAAAACTGCTAGGCAAAGGCATAGGGGGATTAGTTGTTCTCCCAATTCTCGTTGCATGGTTTATACTACCTGCTGTCTTACTGCGTTCATTTGCAGACTTTATTCATCTAATTCTTCTAGACAGAACGCCTGTTTGGATAATCATATTATTACTAACTATCCTGATGACTTATCTGACCTATTCAGCAGGTATTACGGGAATCGGTCGATTTTGCGAAATAGTTGGCCCACTTATTATTTTTACATTAATGATTAGCTTCATTTTAAATATACAAGACATAGAGTGGCATCATTTATTACCTATTTATTCTGATTCAGGATGGGTTAATATTTTGAAAGGTTCACTTGGACCTGCTTTTTGGTTTCCGGGTCCTTTCATCCTATTGGTCATCCTTTCATTTGTTCAGAAGCCTCGAAAAGCATTTTCGAAATCCTTATTGGGAGTAGTCATTACCATTTTCATGGTTTTAACTGCTACACTAATGGTGCTTTTGATTTTGGGGCCGAATTTATCAGCAAAAATACGGTTTTCTTACTTTGTTTTCGTGAGGAATACTGATATTTTAGATTTCATTCAAAACATTGATGTATTCATTATGTTTGTTATGGTTTTCGGTGTGGTAGCACAATTATCATTATATTTTTTTATTGCAAGCTATGAAATTGCAAATTGGTTCCAAATGAAAAATTGGCGAAGAAATGTTTTTTACGGGGCACCCGCGATTTATATAATAGCCATTTTGATACCAGGCGAGGCAACAATCGTATCATTTGATCAATTTTGGACAAATGTTGCATTTCCTGTATGTGGCATATTAATCCCACTTTTCTTATGGATTACTACTGTAATTAAACAAAAAAGCAAGACTTGATTTTGGTGCATTCACCTTCTCTGCAAAAGAATCTAAACGCAGTGCGGTGACATGCACCATTTTTTTTTTTTGGCATTGCATTTACAACCAGTTCATATAAAGTCCTATCTCTAGACTGTGATAGATTATTTGAGCAAAACTAGTGACAGCAGAGTTTTGATTGACCAAATTTCTATTTTTCTTAAGCCTAACTTGTATGGTGCGATTCGATATGAAACATCGTTATATTTACATGGTGGTATTAGAACAGTAAATATAACTATTAGAGTAGTATGCTATGAGTTTAAGTTAATAAGAGATTGTCACGAAATGAAGCATGGTGTCGTTATATAGTTGAGTGGGTTTAAAAGGGGAGGTGGAGTCGAGAATAGAGGTAGAGACAAAGATTGAAAGACCCAATAGAATATTCGTTATGCAAATAAGTTATATAGTCTAGCATTTTAATCAAAAAAGGAAAGAGGTAAAATCGTTATGACACAACGTATAAATTACATGCAACAATCACCTGAATTTTTTCACAAGATGATGGAACTTAGTAATGCAGAGATGGAAAGTTCAATTGAGGAGAATATCCTTCATCTCGTTCACATCAGAGCTTCACAAATAAATGGCTGTGGTTTTTGCCTAGATATGCATATTAAACAGGCCAAGATTCATGGTGAGAGTGAACTTCGCCTTTTTCATATACCAATTTGGCGTGAATCGAATCTATTTAGTCCACGCGAACGGGCTTGTCTTACATGGACCGAGATTTTGACTAAACTACCTGAGGGAGGAGTTCCTGATGACATTTTTGAACGTGTTAGTGAGCAGTTGTCAGAAAAAGAAATATCAGACCTCACATTCTCAATAATGGCTATCAATGCTTGGAATCGCATTAATGTCGCCTTCAAAACAATACCAGGTTCTGCAGACAAAGCATTTGGATTGACTAAAGCGGGCCTATGAACTCAATATGCGTGGTCCCTTGCCATACGTTTATATATATGAAATTTATTAATTAGAATTTGTTGACATCATAGCTACCAATTTTGGACAAAGCTTATATGATTAAGAAGTGTCCAAGCTAATATATTGGTATGAACAATAAAGACCTGTAAGATGTACACTTTTTTAGTTTCATCTTACAGGTCTTTGTATTAAACATAAAATTTATTAAATTTCTAAATGCTTTAACTTGTCGGGGTTTCGGACAATATATAAGTTGCGAATCAAATTTCCCTCTACATGAAATATACCTACCGTATGAATACCTTCACTTGAAGCAAGAATAAATGCTGGTTGGTTGTTAATCTGTCTTATTTCAATATGTGGAGTTCCCTCAGAAATTGAAGCTTGACGTACAGGGCCAAGCAGAAATCCAGCAACGAGATCTCTTGTTACAATTGGCTCGATCGCGGCCTTTACTTTACCTCCACCATCTGAGACTAGTACAACATTTGGATCAAGCTTAGAAAGAATTTGATTCATGTTCCCCTGTTTGAGTGCTATAACAAAATCATAAACTAATTCTTTAGAAATATTTTCTGTATGCACGAGTTCCTCAGAGGTAATACCCATTTTTGAACTCGCACGACTAAAAATTTTACGACAGTTTACCTCGCTTTTTTCAATGAGTTCCGCAATTTCATTATAGTTAAAGCCGAGTGCCTCACGAAGGACAAATACCACACGCTCTGTTGGTGATAGCCTTTCTAGAAGCACAATCATGGCATAAGATAATAAATCGTCACGCAAGACTGGCTCCATTGGATCATCATTAGAACTATACAAAGGTTCTGGCAGCCATTCTCCATAATATTGTTCTCGCTTAATTCTCGCCGATTTTAGTAAATCTCGACAACGATTTGTTACCATTTTACAAAGATAGGCTTTAGGTTGAGTCAACTTCTCTGATGGTACGTCATATAACTTTAAAAAAACGTCTTGCACAACATCCTCAGAATCGTGAACTGAACCAGTCAATTGATAAGCGAGTTTAAATAGCAATCCCTTATATTGATTGTACATTTCTTGCATCTTTTCACATCCGTTCTCTTATTGTATGTGCTTATTTATAGTAAGGGCTACAAAAATATAACGAGCTAAACAAAATTTTGTGACAATGTCAGTGTTGCTCAATAATGCGTATTTACCATTTTCTAATATGTGTATTACTCCACAAAGAATTCAAGTTAAATATTTTTGTAAGACCCAACCTGTTTTGATACTATCATCGTAATGTTTGTAAGTAACATGCGATTGCACAAGCTAATTAGCCTGGGAAATGTTTTTTCCAAGTTTATATTTTTATGCGATGGGGGATGCCTATAAGGATGATGGAGGAACTTAAGAAAGCTATTCTTTAATACTCTTTGGTTTTCTGCATAGCTCGTCACAATTCACCGACTTTCTATTGTTTGGAGTTTTAGTTGGACCTGTTTGGCTCCCCTAGGTTGTGTATAATTCTTGGATTGATTGTTGGAATGAAAGTAAGAAATTTAACTTAACGGGTGCGTTGATCCAAGAAGGATTACGCACCTTTTTGTTGAAGTATTTAAACTAACATGGCAGTATTGTAGAAAAGTGTTATTTCAATTTAAAATTGCGAATAAGTCTTTTGAAGTATATAATCCTGAACGAATTGTTGTTGTAGAAGGAAATTCGGTATCATCATTTTTAAAAAATATAATAATTTAAAGAAATACAAAGTCGATGTCTTTGAAAATAAAGTTTCCGACAAATTATGGATAGCAATTGTGGCTGGAATTTTTATTCTTGAATAATACGTGATTGTCTTATTAAACTTTCGAGGCAGGATATTTGTATAAAGAAGATTGAAAGGAATGTAATGCCCAAAAAAGGAGGTATAAAAGGTGGACATATTACTCTGGATAACTATTGGTTTCATAATCATCGGATTTGTTGTTCTCACTTCAATGAAAAAAGGTATGGAAAGTAAGCTCGCTTTTATAACAGCAAATATGGAAGACGAGGAGAGTTCAAAAAAAGCAAAATCCATCATTTGGTGGATAATGAGTACCACCGCTTGGGGAATAGTGAGTATGATACTGATTATTTGGTGGTTTCATAATCACTTTGGATAACTGTGAGTTTCAGATATACTTAAAAGCGGGTTTTTTTGTCATAAAATTTCCTATATCTTCCTCTGATTTGGAAATTTCCTATAATTTCCTCTCGTAAGTGATATAATACTAATGGACTAGTTGGATAGGGGGGGATTTAGTGAGTGAAGGAACTGTAAACGTTCATCAGAATAATGTAGCACAAACAGAGCGCAATTCATATTTTGATGGAGGATTGCTTCAGTACATTGGTTGGTCAATTTTAGGATTCTTAGTTACAGTCTGCACCTTTGGAATTTGCTATCCTTGGGCAATTACAATGATCTTGGGATGGAAAACTAGGCATACTGTCATCAATGGAAGAAGGTTAAAATTCACTGGTTCAGCAATAGGATTATTTGGGAATTGGATTAAATGGTGGATATTAACGATTATTACTTTAGGAATATATAGTTTTTGGTTATTTATTGCTATGGAAAAATGGAAAACGAAACATACTGTATTTGAAAATTAATGACAAAACAGCCCCCTTCTATAAGAGAGGGCTTTTTCTATATTAATTAATCACCATTTTTAGTTCAACAAACTAGTAATTCAGCTTGGGATTCAACAAATGGGTGCCTTGATCTAAGAAGGATTAAGGCACTTTTTGTTGAAGTTATTGTACTAACGAAGCATTTAGTGGAATACAAAGTGAGGAGTTAAAAAATGGGGTATGATTGGAAAACGTGTCCTTCTGATATTAAGAATTTTATCTATAATTTTAAAGAAGGAATTAAGGAAGTCGTAAATGACAACTTCGTAGGTTTTTATTTACACGGTTCTTTAGCTATGGGAGGCTTTAATCCAAAATGTAGCGACATAGATGTTTTGGTTGTAACTAACAAACAAATGATAGTAGAGCAAAAAAGAAATCTAGCATACTTCTTTCTAAATTATTCTAATTCTCCTTATCCAGTCGAAATAAGTTTCCTAAATAAAGAACAATTGATGGATTGGCAGCACCCCTGCCTCTATGATTTTCATTATAGTGAGTTTTGGAGAAAACAGTATGAAGATGAACTGATGCACAATACATATAAATATATAAACGAAGACAATTGTAACACAGATACGGATTTAGCAGCCCACATAACCATTACTAATCAAAGGTGTATATGTTTAGAGGGAGGGCCCATTAGCAAGGTATTTCCTGTTGTCCCAAAAACTGATTATAGATCATCCATAATAGGTGATTATCGGGAGTGTTTGAAGAATATCGAAAAAGATCCAATTTATTGTTCATTAAACCTCATCAGAGTTTATTGGTATCTAAAAGAGGAAGTTATTTCTTCAAAAATAGAGGCTGGAAATTGGGGATTAACATATTTACCAAAGGAATTAGGAAGCACAGTTAGAAAGATAATTGAAAGTTATGTAGGGGAGAACACTACCGACCTCTTTAATAAAGAAGAACTTATATTTTTAAGGAATTATATTTCAGATAGAGTGCAAGAGTTATTGAACTAATGTGTGCGTTGATCCAAGATGGATTAAGGCAGTTTTTTGTCGGATTTATCTAACTACCGACTAATTAATAAAAAAAGATTAGCTAAAGGGGGAATTACAATGGAAAAGGTACTTATTCTTGGTGCAAGCGGTCTTGTAGGAAGAGCTTTAATTGATGAATTTAAAGAGGACTTTGAAGTATATGGAACATACTCTTCTTCATTGACGAGCCTTTCAGACGATATGCAATTCCAATTGGAAGTGCAACATGTCGACAAGATGAGGCAAATTATACGTTCAATTAAACCTGACGTAGTAATTTCGTGCCTAAGAGGAAATTTTAATCACCAGCTCCAGTTTCATAAAGAATTGGCTATGGAGTTAAGGAATAGCAGTAGTCGTTTGTATTTTTTTTCTACCACAAATGTTTTTGATGGGGACTGGTCAAAACCACATACTGAAAGAGATATCCCGATTTCCGAATCTGATTATGGGAAATTTAAAATAGAATGTGAAAATATGCTACAAGAGATTTTAAATGAGCGAGTGATAATTATCCGAATCCCAGCGATATGGGGTAAGGATTCTCCAAGATGGAACTTAATCATAGATAGCATAAAACAAAATAAAATGATTGATGTGTATAGTAATTTAGTATGCAACAATCTTTTGGATGTTCTGTTAGCAAGACAATTGCGGTTCATTATTGAAAATAAGCTAGAAGGCATTTTTCACTTAGCTTCAGAAGATATGATATCTCAGGGACAATTCTTTGAACAAATCATAAGTAAACTTGCAAGTGAAAAGAATATTTTGCGATATAGCTTTTTTCAAGGTAATGAGGACACACTTTATTTTGCACTGAAATCAATTCGTGAAGATATGCCCGACTCTCTGCAGTGCAAGAATAAAGATATTATTTCTTACTTACTAGGGGAAATGAACGTTTGAAGTAAACAACAAACGGGTGCGTTAATCCCAGAAGGATTACCCACCTTTTTTGTTGACTACTTTATTGAATTAACGGCCCAGTTTAGTTGAATTAGCTTTCCTGTTTGAATTCTTAAAAGAAATATAAAATAGAAACAAAGTTTGCTTCATTATAATGGAACCATTTATATGAAGTTGTATTTATTCCTTAAATCATTATACATTTTTAGATTTATCCTTATCTAATTTAGCATAGCTCTCAATCTTTGTAACCGAATAAGCTGCATAGTAAAAAGTTAAAAAAATAATAAAATCATACAAAGTGGACCAATTCTTAGGGTTGTAAAAATCGATGGCATTAAAGAAATTCATACCTCCAAATGCGGCAATTGCAGAGAATAAGATCCCCTTTAACAAGGGATTCATTTTTGGTTTAATTTGTAGAGCTAACATTACTGCAACGGGTGCTAAAGAAAAGTGATAGGGTAAAAAGAGAAATGGTGCAAGTGGTATGATTATCATAGGGTATGACCAGAGTCCTAAAGATAAGGCAGCAAGATCTACTGTAAGTGATAATAAAATAGTTAGTATGCCGCCTAAAAGGAGACGTCCCGTGCTATCTTTCTTCCTGAACCTAAACCAAACAATCCATGGAACAATAAATAGTGCGATACCAAACCACCATTCCCATGTTAAGAGAAATTCTTCTGTTACTGTTTTTGCAAATAAAGAACTAATCTCAGTCAACTGATTATAAGCTTTTTCTGATTGGGCGATCCCCTTCTCATATGCCAATTCCAAAACACCTCCATAAACAAGTAATAATATATTTCCATTGGTTGAGTCAGATTATTACATAAAATGATTTCTTATTGTGCTAAAGTGTGCATTGATCCAGGTAGGATTTAGGCATTTTCTTTTTAAATTATTAAACTAACCAGGCAGTTTAGTTTAAGAAGACTATAATACGAAATGGAACTTCCAATTATTAGAGAGTTCCATTTTTTTATTAATATCAACCATTTTGTGTAATCTATGTGGATATATCTGTAAAGTGTTCCTCTTATATTGAAATACGAAAATCCTATTGTTATGGTATTTTTGAAATATGGCTATGTATCGCAATGTACGGAAGGAGGTTGCAAATTGAAAATCAAACTTGACATTAGTAATGACCGTTATGATGAAATCAAATCTGCACTCGAAGAACGAGGAATTAAAATAGATGATACTGCCGACTTCGTATTAAGTGAAACCAACTGCTACATTGATAATTTGACCGTGAGAGAAAAAGGAACAAATGCGCGGATTATATTATCGGTAGAGGACATTGTATGTATCGAATCGTTCGGTCATGCAATTGAGGTTCAAACGCAAGACGCACAGTATCTAGCTACCGATCGATTATACCGAATTGTCAGTTTGCTTGACCCAACAAAATTTTTGCGTATAAGTAACTCTGTTGTAATTGCAAGGAATAAGGTTAAACGAATTACACCTACTCTTTCGTCAAAGTTTATCCTTAAAATGATTAATGGTAAACGTGTTGATGTAACAAGAAGTTATTACTACATCTTCAAAGAGTATTTCGGAATATAGAGGAGGCAATTACATGGTTTTTCCTATTTATTTTCTCGCACTGTTTGTAATATTAATTATTTTTGTTGCTACCGTTATTGTATATTTTCAAGTCTATCAACGACATATCAATAGGGCTTTAGGAGCAACCGAGGGCAAGATAATATCAATGGTTCCTCCATATAGAGTCGCTATTGTAATGACCATAATAGTTTTACTCATTGGCCTATTTATTAGCTATTTTGCAGGATATGCTAATGCGTATAAAGATAATGAAGAAGACGCATGGGTAATGTCACATTCTGATATTCAGACATTCTATGCAGAAGTAAAAGAAATTGGCGAGAACTCTTTAGTAGTTGAAGGTATTTCCCTCAATGATGAGAATTTTCGAGGTGAGTTTCAATATGATGTATGGGGAGAAGTGAGCATATATCGGCAGGATACTCTTATCCAGCTTTCTGATTTGTCAGAAGGTAATTTGATTTCGATCACTCTATTCACCGACCGCACAGGCATTACAAATATCTTTAAAATTCAGCTATTAGGCTGACAAAAGTAACCTTGGCAATGAGAATTTAGGAATGAATAAATTTTTGGGCATTCCTTCATTTTGAAATTGAAAATCTTAACAAGCTATTTGTGCAATATAAATAGTGATTTAGATGAAGATCAATTAATTAATACTTTCAGTCATGACTAATATTGAGTTTACTGGTGATGAGAAGTTTCTGTCCGTTTGGGTATTATTTTTCTTCATTATGATTTTTTCGGTGTTTAATGTTGGATTATTTACGTAAAAATACATTGAAACCAAAAAAAGTAATAATCTTTTCAATTAAAGGGTGCGATGATTCAAGAAGGATTATCGCTTATTTTTGTTGAAGTTATTGAACTAACGGTGCATTTACTTGAAAAAGGATTTCTGTCATTGTGGAGTAAGGGTATATTTTATTGAGGTGATAAAATGTCGATAAAAGGACTTAATCATTTTTTATTTTCAGTTTCTGATTTAGAAGATTCTATTGAGTTTTATAAAAATGTTTTTGATGCTAAGTTGATAGTAAAAGGGAGAAACACTGCATACTTTGATTTAGATGGAATGTGGTTTGCACTTAATGTAGAGAAAAATATACCTCGTAATGAAATAAACCAATCCTATACACATATAGCATTTTCAATTGAAGAAGAAAAGTTTGATGAAATGAACGAGAAACTAAAGAGATTGAATGTAAACATTTTATCAGGTCGTCTAAGAGATGAAAGAGATAAGAAGTCCATTTATTTTACGGACCCAGATGGTCATAAATTTGAATTTCATACAGGTACACTACAAGATAGATTGAAATACTACAAACAGGAAAAAACACATATGGAATTTTTCGATTAGAAAGGATTTCTTATTCAATATACGGGTGCAAGAGTTTAAGAATGGCAGCTTCTTTGCCAGGTTTTTAGGTTATTCTAGTATCGAGGCAGTTAGTAGAAAAGTATAATATAGGAGGGGAATATAAAATGAAATGCACATTGTACTAATAATTTGGATTGTGGTGTCTCATATAAAGTTATAATACGTAAGTACCAGGGGGGAGTGCAATGCAATTTTATGACAGACCACTTAAGGCATATTTATTTAACGATTTAAGTGCTGTTGAAGAACACGACGGAGAACTCATTTATTTTTTTAAAAAGGGTTATGTTACAGTACTTGGCGAGTTTGAACATGAGAAATATGACGGAGGTACAGCTTGTATGATTTTTAATCAGGAAGCTGTTATTTCTGTATCAAAAAAAATGTTGCGGTTTGTTGATGATAACCTATCGTGAAAAAGTACTTTTGAAGGGGGGATAACGTGAGCATTAGAAAATACAAAAAGACGGAAGTTAATAAATTGATAAAAATTTGGTACGAAGGTTCCGTAATAGCACATGACTTTATTGAAAAGGATTTTTGGAAATCACAACAGAAGGATATGGAAGGAAAATATCTGCCAATGTCTGAAACCTATGTTATATGTAATGAAATAGAAGTTGTGGGCTTTGTTTCAATGATAGATGATTACTTGGCGGCACTGTTTATTGATGTTGAGCATCAAGGCGAAGGATACGGAAAAAGATTATTAAACTTTATAAAGGAACGAAGGAAAAAAATTCAACTGAAAGTGTACAAGAAAAATAGGAATGCTGTTAATTTTTACATGAGGAATGGTTTAATAATAGAAGAAGAATTAATAGATAAACAGACTGATGAGGAAGAGTTTTTAATGGAATGGCTAGGAGTTTAAGTTCCATAGGCTGAACCAAAATATTACATAAAATGATTTCTTGTTGTTCAAAAGATGCGTTGATCCCAAGAAGGAATAAGACACTTTTTTGTTGAAGTGATTAAACTAACGGGACATTTTAGGTGAATGTGATGTTTGGAATTAACGTTAGAGAACGGTTTCGGTTAAGAGGGAGAAAATCATTAAATAACATAGCATTTAGAGGTGGAATTCGCATACTAATTCACACCTCTTTTTTTCGTTGTTATAACAGCATTGACTGTTAATACGGTTATAAAACCGCATAGGCTTTAGAAAAAAAGGTATCAAACCTTGCTATCTGGCAAAAGATTAGCCCGATTTCCAAAAAAATATAGCAGTTATATATACGTTCTATGAAAGGTTAATTTAATACAATTTCTGTTACCTCTAAATTCATCTCGTCCAACTTAGAATAAAAGACAAGCTTAATATCGTCGAAATAACCATTATCGGGTAGCTTTATGCTTGTTCCATCTCGAAAAAATATCTCATATTCATTGATTTCAACTTCATCTTCATTTTTATAGTAATTGATTTTTTCAATTTCATTCCATTTATATATATGGCTGTGGAGTTTTAGAGGGGGAGTGTGTGAAATTGAATTATATGATATTGAAGTATTGGCTTTTGAAGCTATAAAAAATGGCACAAGGCTTAGAATAATACAAATAATGCTTAATATAATTGAGACTTTCCTATTGTTCAATAAAAAGAGTAACATCATAGATATGAATAAGAACAGATAACCGACTATATAGATGTAAAAGATATTTTTTGGTACAAAGATATGCCATAACCCAGGTTTATAGTGTACAATTTCAGCAACTGTCTGCGGAACAAATAGAAGAGATATCGGTGCAAATATAGCGAAACATATTCCAATTACCAAATAAATAATCCTGTTTTCATAACCATAAGTTATGTTTTTCATATGCTTCCACCTCCAAAATTTAACTTTTATATAACATACGATTAAGGCGCGAAGAGGTTTCGGATAAATCGTTATTTCTGTATTATCTTACATTGGCTATGTCAACAGTATTCGTTACTTTTTATTTAGTAGACTTATAAATACATTAAGCCTAGTTATATATTATATTCTTATTAGAACAAATAAATTTTAAAATTTGATTCATTCGTGATTATATATTTTAGGTATGAATGGAGAACGTATAGATATTTTTAAATGACAGTCTTGTTTAACTATTCGATGCATTATTCCAAAAAGGATTAAATGCCTTTTTTGTTGCAGTTATTAAGCTAACGGGCCAGGTTAGCTGAAGAAGGATTATCTGTTCGTAGGTCGAATATAAGAAGGGTATTTAGTTTTATAGTTTAATTTAGGGAGATCTATAATGAGTTATAAAATAGCTTTTTTCTATATAGATGGAACTATAACAAATCACGAGGATGGCAGCATTCCCCATTCTACTATTGAAGCTATAAAAGCTTTGAAGAACAAAGGGATAAGGGTAGTAGCAGCAACAGGAAGACCGTTATCAATGTGTAAGGAAATACAAGAACTAGGTATTGAAACATTTATAACAGCAAATGGTGGATATGTAAACACAATCAAGAGGTTATACATAAGTACCAATGGATAAAAGTATTATTCAAGAAGTAATGGAATTTGCCAAATTAGAAAATTCCGGTTTGTCATACTATACAGAGGAATTCAGTATGAACGGTGTAACAGAGAAGGAAATCTTAACGGCCTTAAGGGAAACCTTGTCACTGAATGATTATCCTAAAACTAATGACTTAATTCATAAAGAAGATGTATTTTTATTGTGTTTATTTGCAAATGATGAAACAGTTGAAAGGTATAAACAAAAGTTTCCGCAACTAATATTTAAAAGATGGCATCCCTATGTTTTAAATGTTTTGCAAGAGGATGTTTCAAAGTCATTAGCTATAATAAAAACTTTGAATTTTTTTGGCATTGATAAATCGGAAGCTATCGCATTTGGTGACGGTGAGAATGATATTGATTTGTTGGAATTAGTAGGGTTAGGTCTAGCAATGGGGAATGGAAACTTAAAATTGAAGAATGTTGCGGATTTTGTTACTAAACATGTAAATACCCGGTCCGTTCAGCAAATCTATCTTTTGAGAATATCGCTGTTTTTCTTATTGAATAAACGGGGCAGTATAGTTTAACAAGAATTTATTAAAACAGAGGGATTTAAAATGAATATCTACGCAATTGAGGAATTAAAGAAAAATAAAATATTAGACTTTTTTAAGTTGCATTGGGGAAGTACAGAAATGGTTATTTCAAGTGGAGTCTATGATTGCAGTTCCTTAGATGGTTTTACTATTATTAATGATGAAGGTAAAATCATTGGGTTAATTACTTACATAATTAAAGATGATGTATGTGAAATAATTTCATTAGATAGTGTTGAAGAAGGTAAAGGTATAGGTACTAAATTAGTTCAAACAGTAGAAAACCTTGCTATTAAGAGAAAGTGTAAGTTCGTTAAACTCATAACAACAAATGATAATTTATTAGCATTAAAGTTTTATCAAAAAAGAGGTTTTATTTTGTCGCAAATTATAAATAATGCAGTTGAGAAGGCTAGAAAAATAAAGCCTGAGATACCCTTAATTGGTGATGACGGTATCCCTATCAGAGATGAAATTGAATTAATAAAAATATTGAACTAACGGGTGTGTTGATCCAAGTAGGATTAATGCACTGTTTTGTTGAAGGTATTAAACTAACGAAGCAGTTTAGTTCAATTACCTAAGAAAAATAATTATAAGAAACGCCAGTCTTAAAGACTGGCTCCATTCTAGCACCAGACAAGATGAATATGAGCAGCTAGTTGGGTTTAACAATGATTAGTTTTTTGGTTTCAATACTTGTCGTGATAGTTCGCCGATTTGGTCAACGAAGGCGTCCAACTTCGCCCACGATTCGTAATACTCATAAGGGGACGCCGCAGCCGATAACCCTTCGATTGCTTCGTCAACCAATTGATTCAACGCCGCATTGTCCGACAATGATTTCACGTGCTCTAATATAGGAATATCCCGTTCGATTGATTGTTTAAGAAGTTCTTGTGGATAGACGCCTTTTTCATATGTCCCGAAAAAATTCAAATCACCTTTTGGAAGTGCGAAGCGTATTTTCTGTTTTGTTTCAGCGTCTTCCCTTTTGTAATCAATGAAAGCCAACGAAACATTTCGGTCGTTTACTTCAAAAGATGGCACTTCGTTTAATTCTATTGAATCAACGTATCTATTCACCTTTTCCGACATTACTTCCGTGAAGGGTACATTCAAAGGATAGTCCTTAGCCATTTCAATGATTTCTTCTTTCGTTGTTGCGCGTTCTTTCGCCTTCAATTCGGTCGGTGCGTCAGCTTGTGCGAAGCCGACGACTAAACCTCCACCAATGAAGACCGAACTCAATACGAATATTGCTTTCGATTTCACTTTTTCGAATCCCCTTCTTCCATAATTTTTCCTTATTTAAGAGTAACATAATTATTTTGTAATTTGGTAAATTTATCATTGTTTTTTTAGATATATAGGTAAAAAGTGTGATTTATTGTAGTAGGAATTCATTTTATAGTGAATTTAAATAAGTTTTTTCACTATTGGGTGCGTTGTCCAAGAAGAATTAAGTCACTTTTTTGTTGAGGTTATTAAACTAATGGGGCTGTTTAGTGGAAAAAGAAGGGAAAATGTTTGCGGTTGTCAAATATATTTCTTAGAAAAAATATAGTTATTTTTTAGGAGGAGACAATGGGGTATATAGAAGATTTACGCAAGGTTGTTGGAAATCAACCTCTAATATTAGTTGGGGTTGCCGTAGCTGTAATAAACGAAAAAGGAGAATTTTTATTACAAAAACGAAGCGATGGACTTTGGGGAGTTCCTGGTGGATTTATTGAATTAGGAGAATCTACTGAAGAAGCAGGGAGAAGAGAAGTTTTAGAAGAAACAGGAATTGAAATTGGTAAACTTGATTTAGTAGGTGTATTTTCAGGGAAACATCACTTTGTTAAATTACCAAACGGTGATGAATTCTATCCTGTTACTATCGCATATATTTCAAAAGATATTAAAGGTGGAATTCTTGAAGCAGATGGTCAAGAAACTATTGAAGTAAAATTCTTTAAAGTAAATGAGTTACCGGAAGGGCTAAATCCTTTGATAAAAAATCTTATTAAACAATATTCGCTGTCTTTATCACTATAAGAAATAACAAGTTTGTGAAGAAGTGTACTTAATGTAAAGAATGCAATAGTTGAACAACAGGAATACTAATCATAAGATACTTTAAAAAGTGGGGATATACGATGATTGCAAAAACAGAAGAAGATTTTAATGGTTTGAAGGAAATTGGCAGAATTGTGGCCTTTATTAGAGATGAATTGGTACAAAGAACAACTCCTGGAATAACGACTAAAGAACTTGATGATATAGCCGGAGAACTTTTTGAGAAAGAAGGCGCATTATCAGCTCCAAAAAATGAATATAATTTTCCTGGCTATACTTGTATTAGTGTTAATGAAGAAGTGGCACATGGTATTCCGGGAGATCGGGTTATACATGAAGGGGATCTAGTAAATATAGATGTATCAGGCTCAAAGAACGGTTACTTCGCAGATACAGGAATCTCGTTTGTAGTAGGTGAAGGAGAAGAAGTGTTAACAAAAATTTGCGACGTTGCTAAACAAGCATTTGAAGAAGGTCTTAAAAGAGCAAAACCTGGTTCCAAAAAAAGTGGAATCGGAAAAGTAGTTTATCAAACAGCAAAACAGCATGGTTTAACAGTTATCAAAAACCTTACAGGACATGGTATTGGACGTACAATACACGAAGCACCTGACCATATTTATAATTATAAGGAAACATGGGATGATGAATTACTAAAGGAAGGGATGGTTATCGCATTCGAACCATTTATTTCGACCTTTGAAGAAGAAGTATTCCAAATGGAAGATGGATGGACCTATGCTACTGAAAAAAGCTATGTAGCTCAATTGGAACATACGATTATCCTTTCTAAAAATGGTCCGATTATTATCACACTTTAATTCAAGGAATCCGCGGAAGAGAAAAATACATAGAGTTTACTTACGAATGTGCGTGCGTTGATCCAAGAGGGATTACGCACCTTTTGTGTTAAAATAATTTAACACTTGAGCAGTAAAGTTAATTCCTTTAATTTCGTAGTAAAAATAAATTGGGACATAAGAAAGGTGATGCCTCTGACGGGATTCGAACCCGCACTCCTTTCGTAAGCATAGGCTAAGGGAGAACACGCTTCCCTACGGAATTTCACCGACAGGAATTTCACCTGTCTCAGCTGTTTTTGCTTTTCGGTGCTTCTGAAACCTTTGCCTTGCGACCCGGTGGCTACAATGTTTTCCGGCGCTCTTCCCTTCTAGAGCTACAGAGGCGTTTTAAAAATTATATGTCATAGAATTGCGAAGAATCAATCATTATTTATTTTTCATATTGTTCGGTTCGATGAAAGAAGTAGTTCTAGTTAATTTTGGACTAGATATTTTTTTTGAACTAAAGGAACAGTTTAGTGAAAAAATAAAATAACGGAATGAGGGGTACTGGACTAACCTAAAATAGTGAGACAATATAAAACACCTCCAAAATGGCAATACTTGAGATAAGTATTGTGACATT
>NZ_JBPFDQ010000069.1:0-28560 GCF_059415045.1 Ferdinandcohnia sp. SAFN-114
AATGTCACAATACTTATCTCAAGTATTGCCATTTTGGAGGTGTTTTATATTGTCTCACTATTTTAGGTTAGTCCACTAAGAGGGTTTCTAGGCAGTAGCTTTTATTTAATCCTTACACTTGTTTTCGCTTATATGATTGTCACTCTTGAACCACAATTTCCAGGGGACGATACCTTTATGGCATTCATCGGACTCGTCATGGCCATCACCGTAACCCTAGTCGCTTTCATCACCTGCTTTTTATTTACAGGTCTTTTTGCAAGAAAGGAAATGAACTAATTCTTTCATATGGGGAAGTATAAGGGCGCACTATTGAAAAACATATGATGCGGATAAGAAGTGACCTCTGGGAAAAAAGAGGAAAAAGTCATGGCATAAGTATCGGATAAGGAGTGACTTCTGGATAAAAGAGGAAAAAGTCATGGCATAAGTATCGGATAAGAAGTGACTTCTGGATAAAAGAGGAAAAGGTCATGGCATAAGTATTGGATAAGGAGCGACTTCTGGAAAAAGAGGGAAGGGCCATGGCAAAAGTATAGGATTAAGAAGTGACTTCTGGGAAAAAAAGAGGAAAAGGCCATGGCAAAAGCAGCGGATAAGAGGTAACTATTGGATAAAAAAGGAACATGGTATAAGTATCGGATAAGAAGTGACTTTCGGATAATAGTGGAAAAAGGTATTACATATGGATAAAGCAGAAAAAAACATAGAAAAACCCAGATCCATTCCGGTTTATTAGTCATTTATATTGTGAAAATAAATCTAGAAGCTTTTTTTGCAACCCTTACGTTCCTTTTTTCGACTATACCTTAAAGGGGGTATACGAAATGAAATATATAAAAGAGATACTTGTTTTAGTGTTACTTTTCTTGATTTTTATTGGTTTGTTCCCACGTCAGGCAACTGCATGTTCATGTGCCTATCCTGAATCTGTAAAGGATGAGTTAAATAGAAAAACGGCCGTATTTTCTGGTAGAGTCATTAAAATGGAAGATGAAAATAAACTTTCCTACATTAAATCAAGTGCCGATCCGATTAAAGTGTTATTTGAAGTCACTGATAGTTGGAAAGGTGTTGATAGTTCTCAAGTTATTGTAAGCGCTGCAAGATCTAGTGCAAGCTGCGGGTATGAATTTGAATTAGATAAGGAATATATTGTCTATGCCTATGGGGAAATTAATAATTTAGAAACAGGGTTGTGCGAGAGGACGGCATTATTATCTGCAGCAGGGGACGATTTAGCGATGCTTGGCCAGGGGAAATCCCCCACCAAACAAGTAGATTTGCAAAATGAATTAGGAAACTCAAATGTGTTTTTGTATCTTGCCATCAGTGTCATTATCCTAGTTATAGGACTGTTCTTCCGTAAAAAAATGAAAAAATCTTAATTTGTAAGCTTATAAGTCTAAAACTCTGTCAATACTAGTATTGGAGGTGGAGTTTGTGGCTTTGAAGGTAAGGATTTTTGATGAAGAACATGAAAAGGACCTCGAACATAAGATGAACCGCTTTTTAGAACAGATTGGAGAAGGAGATATTATTGATATCAAATTCCAGGTCGGCGTATCTTGCGATCAAGAGGATGACCAAATTTTTTGTTTTTCTGCAATGGTTATATATAGAGCCTAACCCACAATAAATACAGTGTGTTAGGCTCTACTTTATTTTCGTATGGCTGATGCTTGTTTACCTGCGTTTTCGCCTGCTAATCTCCCCGTCACAAGGGCTGATGTTATATTGTAGCCCCCCGTATATCCGTGTATATCAAGAATTTCTCCGCAGAAAAAGAGTCCCTTCATGAGTTTTGATTCCATTTCCTTTGGATGAATTTCTTTGATTGAAACACCACCACCAGTTACAAATGCTTTCTCAATTGGCAAAGTGCCATTTACTGTGAATTGGAATTGTTTACAATCCTTAGCAAATGCACGAATGCGATCATGAGACAAGTTTGCAAATGTAACCTGTGGGTCAATCTCATTTCTTTCTAATAAAAATAGTAAATATCTTTCTGGTAAAAATCCTTTTAAGATATTTTTTAAAGCCTTTTTAGGCTCTTCTTTCACTAATTTCAATATCTGTTGAAAAATTTGCTCTTCGTTCATCGCAGGAAGCGCATCAATACTAATGACTACATGATCTACTTTAAACTTTTTCATCGTCTTTACAACAAACTGGCTGCAGCGTAAAATGGCAGGTCCCGAAATTCCGAAATGAGTAAACAACATGTCCATTTGATGGGTAATTACCGTCTTACCTTTAGGATTCAGAACACTAACAGCAACATCTCGTAATGCCAGTCCTTGTAAGGCTTTATTTTTAATAAAATCTTCGTTTGATGTTACCGGAACCTCCGTAGGGAAGAGGTCTGTGATTGTATGACCGGCAGCCTTTGCCCATGCATATCCGTCACCAGTTGAACCTGTTTGTGGTACAGATTTACCGCCGACAGCGACAACGATACAGTTTGCTTCTAGGTATTCACCGTTTTTTAAGTGCACAGCTGCGACCCTGCCATCTTTATAGTCGATCTTTGCAACGGGTGTATCCGTTTTGATATGAACTTGTAAAGACTCAAGTTTATTTAATAGGGCATCCACAACAGACTGGGCTTGATTTGTCGTCGGAAACATCCTGCCATGGTCTTCTTCTTTAAGTTGAATCCCTAACTTTTCAAAGAATGCGATAATATCTTCGTTATTAAAAACAGAGAATGCACTATACAAAAATCTGCCGTTACCTGGGATATGCTTGATGATTTCTTCTATTGGGAGTCGGTTTGTGACATTACAACGCCCTCCACCTGAAATTGCAAGCTTTCTCCCAAGCTTGTTCCCTTTATCTAAAAGAAGAACTTTCGCTCCTTGCTCTCCAGCTGCAATCGCAGCCATTAAGCCAGAAGGTCCCCCTCCAATTACAATTACATCATACTGCAAATAGAACACTCCTTATAATCAAATTCAGCTTGGAGTCTGCCAAGTTGAATAAAGTTAATCTAAAAATCGTTGGCGGTCCTTAGGAGAAGGAATTGTGCAGCTTTCCTGTTTTCCAAACCATTTATAACGATTATTGGCAATTACATGATAAAATATATCCCTGATAGGTGCTGGCACAATTCTAAAAATCGAAAGGAAACGATATGGTCCTTTGAGATTTCGACAGACCCTAAGTGCAGCATTTGATTTTGTATAAAAATAGTCCCCTTCAATTAATACGAAACTATTTATGTTTTCGGAAATACCATGTTTTCTCAACAGGTCTTTTCCCACTTCACTTTGAAGGGATGCAAAAAGATAACGTTGTTTCCAATCTCTTTTAAGGATAAATTGGACACTGCTGTTGCAAAACGTACAAACGCCATCAAACAAAATAATATCTTTCATGGCTTTTCACACTCCCATGTTTTCCTTATTACATCATATCATGGGATTGATTAATAGTTGAAACATAGAATACGTTGAAATTAAAAACTAACAAGTCTAAACTATACATTACAATGCTAAAGAAGCCAAATAGTCAAGAAACCGACAAATAATTATAGGTTAATAATTTTTATAAGTATGATAAAATTGATAAGTTAGTCTAACTATATTCAGATGTAGCATATATTTTTATACTGTTTTAAAATGGCTTAATGTTATAAAAGAACCGTGGTTCCCCTTGGCTGAATAAATTTAACCTCCTGCGGATGTCACAGATTCTTAGCAAAACTTTTCGACCGTGCTCGAAAAAAATCTAAATGCAATACGCCAAGGCGTAGTTGATTAGAAGTAAAGATTGGGGATTTTATATGTCAGATTCGAAACTATTGCGTGGGACGTTTGTTTTAACCCTTGCTACATATATTTCTCGAGTACTTGGAATGATCTATGTGTTTCCCTTCGTGTATTTAGTCGGAAGCCTTGGATCTGCCCTTTATTCTTATGGATATGCACAATATACAATTTTTTTATTTATATCAACAGCGGGAATTCCAGCTGCTGTTTCTAAATTTGTTTCAAAATATAATTCTTTAGGTGATTATCATACCGGAATGAGGATGTATAAATCTGGGCTAGTCGTAATGGGGCTTACAGGTTTAGTCGGTTTTACAATCCTTAACTTAATTGCACCGCTTCTTGCGCCAATTGTTCTTGGAGGGGGAGATGCAGGAAATACGGTTGAAGATGTTACGTTCGTGATCCGAATGGTAAGTTTTGCACTACTGGTTGTTCCGATTATGAGTATTCAACGAGGCTTCTTCCAAGGTCACCAATCAATGGGACCAACTGCTGTTTCTCAGGTTGTGGAACAGATTGTACGTATTTCCTTTGTTCTGGCAGCAACCTTTATTGTGATGAAGATAATCGATGGAGAGAGAGTATTTGCTGTTGGATTGGCTACATTTGGTGCCTTTATTGGGGCGCTTGGTGGTTTGGCAGTCCTCCTATGGTATTGGTTCAAGCGAAAACCATACTTAGATGAAATGCTCGCGAAAAGTAAACCTCAAACAGATATGACAACAAAAGAGATGTTTAGGGAGCTGTTTTCTTATGCAGGACCTTTTGTCATTGTCGGACTTGCGATTCCGCTTTATCAATATGTTGACCAACTTACATTTAACAAAACAATGATGGGCAACGGCGTTGATAAAGATATATCTGAAGGATTATTTTCATATGTCACCTTCATGGTTCCTAAATTGGTTATGATTCCTGTTTCTTTAGCTACGGCATTTAGTCTAACGCTTGTACCAACGATTACAAAGTCGTTTACATCTGGGGACTTTAGTTTACTTAGAAGTCAAATTGATAAAACCTTTCAAATTTGTGTGCTGTTAGTATTACCAGCCGTGGTTGGTTTATCAGTATTAGCTTATCCAGCCTTTAATGCATTTTTTGAAATGAGTGAAGCTGGTGGTCGGATTTTAAGATGGTATGCACCTGTCGCGATACTATTTTCTTTCTATTCGATTTCAGCTGCTATTCTTCAAGGAATTAACAAGCAAAAGTTTGCAGTGGTAAGTTTGTTTATGGGGCTAATTCTCAAAATTAGTTTTAATAGTCCGTTTATCTCCTGGTTTGGTGAAATTGGTTCAATACTAGCTACAGCCTTAGGATACACGGTGGCCATTTTATATTGTTTCTGGATGATTGCAAGACATACAGGATATAAATACTCAATGTTTGCAAGAAGGTCGTTATTAATGGCTATTTTCGCAACCGCTATGGCATCGGCTATAATTTTAATCGGATGGCTTTTATCTTTTGTTGTTGGATTTGAAAATGGTAGGGTGCAGTCAGTTTTCGTGCTCTTAGTTGGGGTAGTAATTGGGGCTGCTGTTTACCTGCTTTTAGCCTATCGTTCGCGACTATTGGAGGTCCTCCTCGGCAATCGATTTAGATTTTTATCAAGAGATAGAAAAAAGGCTGTACAGTAAGTGTCAGCCTTTTTTTCGAATATATTTATTCATTTGTGTGAGAGGAACAATCTTTCTTCCGGGTTAGAAGGTCATACAAGTAAGTTAGCCTTGGAAGGTTCCAAGGCCAAGACGACGCTCAATGCGGTCTACGCGGCGGTCTAAACGATCAATCTGGTTTTCTAGTCTTTGGATTTGGCGCTCAAGACGTTCGAGACGACGGTCTACGTTTCCGCCTCCACCTGGAAATCCAGGAAAGAAGCCCTGAGGTTGTTGACGATAATCATAATAATACATATTGGTATCGCTCCTTTTTCTTTATAAAAATACAATAACAGTGTATGTATGAAGGGCGTTTGTGCAATGAATAAAACGCCTATTCTAATTAAGAATGGGTATTCGCGGAGTAAAAAAGGAGGTATATGCATTGCGAATTGATAAATTACTTGCCAATCGAGGATTTGGAAGTAGGAAAGAAGTTAAAAGCCTATTAAAATCGGGAGCTGTTCAAATAAATGGAGTAGCTACCAAAGATTCTAGTAAGCATGTAAATGTAGAATTAGATTCAGTCACCGTTCATGGTGAAATAATCGAATACAAGGAATTCATTTATCTAATGTTAAATAAACCTCAGGGTTTCATATCTGCAACTGAGGATCATCTTCATGACACTGTTATTGATTTATTGGAGATGGAAGATACGATTTACAAACCTTTTCCAGTCGGACGTTTGGATAAGGATACAGAAGGTTTATTGTTGTTAACAAATGACGGTCAGCTTGCACATCAATTGCTTTCCCCAAAAAAACATGTGCCCAAAACCTATGTAGCTATTATTGAAGGTGAAGTAACTCAAGAGGATGTAGAGGCATTTCGAAACGGGGTTACTCTTGATGATGGATATGAAACTATGCCAGCGGAACTAAGAATCATTAGCAGTGGTTTACGTTCTGAAATCGAAGTAATCATTGAAGAAGGAAAGTTCCATCAAGTAAAACGAATGTTTGAATCGGTAGGGAAGCGAGTCATTTATTTGAAAAGGATTAAAATGGGGCCGTTACCACTAGATGAATCTCTAGAGTTAGGGGAATATCGTGAGTTAACGGATAATGAGGTCTTGCAATTAAAGAACTATACGAAAAATTAACTAGGGCTGTCATTAAGACAGCCCTTTATTTCTTGCAAATATAGTTTCTATATATGTATCTGTATGAATAGGCTTTCTATTGTGAAGTTATTTGCTACCTTCTTCTTGCGCCCCTTACAATTGGTTGCTAAGATATTTTGACTTTCTTTTTTGTGATTGTCCATTTTCCTCGGCTAGGGCTGCGAACCAAATCATTATATGCTAACACATTCAAATCGCGCTGAATGGTTCTTGATGTTATACCAAATTCATCAACAAGCTCCTGTGTAGTTACAGTCCCTTTTTCGTTAATAAACATGTAGACTGATTTGATACGAGTTAACATACGGTTTGTTGAAGGCTTCAAAAAACCACTCCTTATCATTTTTGTACATGCTGACATGCCTCAGTCTTCCTATTAATCAAATCGCTTTTTAAAAATATCAATTGGTATGACGTATTCTTATTTTAAACAAACAATCTTATATATATGACCTTTTATCACCTCTTCTCTTTACAGGTGCGTTTGCTATATATATATAGTTGTAACTGAATAGTACGACTATTTCCACAATTTTTTTCAAGAATTTACAATTTACCTCTATTATTATCATAAATTATTTCTACTATTCTGTTTTTTACATTTTAATTACAGTTTGGTAAAGGTCGTCCAAAATAAGGAAACCTTTTTTCATGATTTTCGTATGTAATGGTGGAGGGGTTGTGAATGGAACAGACATTATTGGAAGTCTCAATACAGGATTCAGGCTATGAGCAAAATAATAAGATTATAGAAGATCTTTCTTTTTCAATTAGCCGAGGTGAAATCGTTGGGCTTATAGGACCGAATGGTGCAGGTAAAAGTACAACGATAAAAACAATTCTTGGATTATTGGAAAACACAAATAGCAAGATTGATTTTATCAATAACCATACATATGCTTATATTCCGGAACGCCCGGTTTTTTATGATGAATTGACATTATGGGAACATCTAGACCTTGCGGCGGGTGTAATGGGGATTGAAGATTCGCAGTTTAATGAAAGGGCAATGAAACTAGTTAACCTTTTCCATATGGAAAAGGCGATACATAAGCTTCCAAGTACTTTCTCAAAAGGGATGCAGCAAAAGGTTATGCTCATAACTGCCTTTCTAATAAAACCGGATATTTATATAATCGATGAACCATTTGTCGGTTTAGATCCAATGGCGATGCAGGACTTTTTAACACTAATCGATAATGAGAAAGAACGAGGGGCAGGAATTCTGATGTGTACACATGTATTAGATACTGCGGAAAAGGTATGTGATCGTTTCCTATTGGTTGCGAGTGGAAGGCTCAAGGCTGAGGGTAACCTTGATTATATTCGAGCAGAAGCAAAACTTCCTGAGGCTGCACTTTTACAGTGTTTCAACCAAATCGTACAAGGTGAATCGTCGAATGAATAACAGTCTTTTTAAAACTCGATTTCGTAAGGAGATTGGGTATCAATGGGGTGTATTTAAGAGTGTAGTAGATTGGACCATATTCCTCTATTTATTTATTCCTGCCCTTGCGATAGGAGGCTACCATTATTATATATGGTGGTCTGAAATTCCAAGCTGGGTTAATGGTTTCCCACTTACCTTTCTATTTATTTTGCTCTATTTTTTTTGCTGGGAAGGTCGGATTCGGACATTTTTGAAGGAAGCAGACCAATTATTTTTACTTCAAAAACGCTACCTTGTTGTGGCTTTGAAAAAATCGACTCGTAATCTATATGTTCTTGGCTATAGTGTGGGAGTACTTATTCTTGTCGGGATATTAGCGCCATTCTTATTCAATTATTACAATTTATCTTGGTTAGAAATTCTTATGGTTACCTTTTATTTTATCAGTCTAAAAGCACTTATTCTCGGATGGAAGCAATACCTGGATGATATCGTTTCGGCATGGAAAAAAGGTTTTTTTACAGTTTTATTATTCGTTGCATTAGGTGCTTTCACATTTTCATTTGTAACTTGGGCACTTGAACAGTTTACCTTTCTATTACTAATGATTGGCCTTATTCAATGGTACTTATTCTGGGTGAAATCTTCTAAAAGGATATATAAGTTAACAACCTTTTCTAAGGATGTTGAGGTAGAGAACATGCTGAAGCTGAAGTATGTTAGGAATATCTTTGTTTTTTCCGAATATGTTGAAAAAACACCAAATCAAAAGAAGCGAAGCTCATTATTTTATCGGAACTCAAAACGAATTTATAATAAACGTAATCGCCAGAAAAGTTTACAGGAATTATTTATTAAAGTCCTTTTCAGGAACAAAATGTATTTGTTTCAATGTTTACAAATCTCAAGCATCACGACGGCAGCCTTGATTGTCATCCCCCCAATTTGGATTAAATGTATGATCTTTTTTGGCTATATTATCATACTAAGAATGTGGATAAAGATTGTATATAAGCGGACCATGTCCAATCACTTTATCGTTAATGTTAGAAAAGATGATATTATTCGTATACAGGCGGAACACTATATTGTGAATTTAATATCGCTTCCTGTAATATCTATCGTAGGATTAATACTAATTTTAATCATAGTGTAAGGAGAATTAAAATGGAGCAGATTAACTGGCTTGAAGAAGTAACAAAACGTAAAGATCAAATGATTAAAGATACTCAAGATTTTTTGAGAATAAAAAGTGTCCTTGATGAAGAACATGGAACTCCAAATGCACCGTTTGGGGAGGGAATTGATGAGGCATTACACTATCTATTAGACAAAGGCAGTGCAGAAGGCTTTAGCGCTAAAAACCTTGATGGATATGCAGGCCATCTTGAAATGGGTTCTGGAAATGATTTGATTGGAATTTTATGCCATATTGATGTTGTACCAGAAGGGGATGGCTGGTCTAGTGATCCATTTGGGGCAGAAATTCATGACGGAAAAATAATTGCAAGAGGCTCACTCGATGATAAAGGTCCAACGATGGCTGCATATTACGCAATGAAAATAGTGAAAGAACTAAATTTGCCACTTTCTAAGCGTGTTAGAATGATCATTGGAACGGATGAAGAAAGTGATTGGCGCTGTGTGGACCATTATTTTAAGCACGAAGAAATGCCGACAATGGGCTTCGCACCAGATGCGGATTTCCCAATTATTTATGCTGAAAAAGGAATCGCTGATTTTGATATGGTTCAAAAATCGGATCAAGTTTCTGATGGTGATCTTCTGTTAGAATCGTTCAGTTCTGGGAGACGCTACAACATGGTTCCTGATTTTGCAGAAGCCAAGCTTGAAGGGAAAGCAAATCTTCAAGAAATGGTGAATGATTTCCAAGGATTTTTACATAAAAATACATTAGAAGGTCGTGGCATATGTGATGAAGATACCGTCATTTTTCAGCTTGAAGGTGTGTCTGCTCATGGGATGGAGCCAGACCATGGAAAAAATGCGGGCTTATATTTGGCAACCTTTTTACAAGGATTTTCATTAGATGAACAAGCAAGGCAATATATAAACTTCATTCATGAATATTTCGTTGGTGATTCAAGAGGAAGAAGTCTTGGTGTCGCTTATCGTGATGACATTACGGGTGATCTAACCATAAATGTTGGAAAGCTTTCCTATTCATCAATGAATGGTGGAAGATTAGGATTAAATTTACGTTATCCAGTAACAAATGATATGGAAGGAACGAAGAAGAAACTTGAGGAAATATGTGAGAAGTTCGGATTCGAGCTTACGAATTACAGTAATTCTTCACCACACCATGTTGACAAGAATCATCCACTAATTCAAACACTTCAAAAAGTCTATGAACAGCAAACTGGTGAAGAGGCTACTTTGGTTTCAATTGGTGGAGGAACATATGCAAGGTCATTAAAAGCAGGTGTGGCATTTGGACCATTGTTTCCAGGTCGTCCGGATGTTGCCCACCAAAAAGATGAATTTATTTTAGTAGATGATTTAGTTGCGGCAACAGCAATCTATGCTCAAGCAATTTATGAATTAGCGAAATAAGATGCTGGAGCCCGCCCTGATGGCGGGCTTTTAAATTAGGATATAGAAGTAAGTGCTAACTCCGAGAGAATCCCCCTAGTTTCCCTTTATCCGTAAGTTTGCTAAAATGGGTAAATAAATTATGTCAAAAAAGGAGCTTAAAAAATGGAGCATCAAACTCACTACTTTCTTGCACTTGCACTTCCTCCAGAGACAAAAGAGCTCTTGTTTAAATGGCGGAAAATGCTGGACCCACGCCTACCGTTTAAGTCATGGGTTCATCCTGAGGATTTACACATTACGCTTGCTTTTTTAGGGGGGCAGGCATCGTTTAAACAGTTGACTTCCATCAAAAAAGAAATGCCGGAAATCGCTAAGGAGCATCAACACTTTACTCTTCAACTCAATGGGCTAGGAACGTTTGGTAAATCAGATTCTCCTCGTATCTTATGGGCTGGAGTAGAAGAAAGCGAACCATTAATAGCTCTTCAAAAAGATATTTATCAAGCGTGCACGGACTTGGGTTTTTCACTTGATAAACGAAAGTTTACTCCACATATAACTATGGCAAGAAAATGGAAATCTGAAACCCCTTTTTCTACAAATGATTTAAATGAAATCGTACAACCTAAGGAAGATCAGTCACTATTTAAAGCAGAACATTTTGTGTTATATCAAACTCACTTGAATCGAACGCCAAAGTATCAGCCGTTATCGATTTTTTCATTGAGCTAAAAAGGCGATGTTCAAAAAAATTCCAAATGATAAACTTCAGATATCTGCTTCACTCGGCCTCTCTGGTCCTCGAGACTGCCGTTTCTTTATCTACTGGCTACTGATTTGTCTAATTTTTGAACACGTATTAAAAGGGGAAGTTTTACGATGAGATTTGTTAAGATTTGTTTTCAAATTGCCATTTTATATATGATTTATTGGGTCGGAACGTTGATACAAGGGCTTTTACACACATCTATTCCAGGTAGTATTATTGGGATGATTTTGTTATTTATCTTGTTACAAACCAACATCATTAAAGAAAAGTGGCTTGGAGAAGGGGCTCAATTTTTACTTGCGTATTTGGCACTGCTCTTTGTGCCAGCAACTGTCGGGATCATGGATTATCTCCCCTTTTTCAAAGGGAAGGGTTTTATTACGGTTGCCATTGTGTTGTTAAGTACAATTCTAGTTATGCTTACATCAGGTATAGTTGGTGATAAATTAGCAGCTAGAAAGCAACAAAAACAAAGCACGAATATTGGGGAGGGCTTTGGAGCATGAATACTCTATATGCGATTAGCTCAATCGTTTGTACAATCACTATTTTTCTGTTGATGACGCGTCTGTATAAACGATATTCTCACCCGTTACTAGTACCAATTGCAACAACTACCCTTGTGGTTCTTATTATTTTGTTATTTTTCTCAATCCCTTATAAAACTTATATGTTGGGTGGAAAATGGATAGATGAGCTACTCGGACCTGCAGTTGTGGCATTGGCCTATCCTTTGTATCAAAATCGCAAATCGTTAAAGGAATTTTTCATTCCGATTATCATTGGCGTCTTTGTAGGTTCTACAACAGGAATTATTACAGGAATATATTTTTCAAAAGTTTTAGGCATCGATTCAGATATCATCCTTTCTATTGCTCCAAAATCAGTTACATCACCGGTTGCTATGGATATTGCAAGCATG
Organism: Ferdinandcohnia sp. SAFN-114; assembly: GCF_059415045.1. NCBI lineage: Bacteria > Bacillati > Bacillota > Bacilli > Caryophanales > Bacillaceae > Ferdinandcohnia > Ferdinandcohnia sp. SAFN-114. Next base: position 12,207 of record NZ_JBPFDQ010000069.1, read on the forward strand.
ACGGGTGGAATTCCTGCATTGGCTGCCGTATATGTAATGTTTGCGGGAATTTCGGGTGCGATGTTTGGTCCACTTCTTTTAAAAATGGTAAAGGTCAATCACTTTGTCGGTGTTGGTTTAGGATTTGGGACCGCATCACATGGTATTGGCACAGCTAGGGCATTGGAAATAGGAACAAATCAAGGGGCAATAAGCTCGATTGCGATGATTTTAAGTGCGGTCTACACATCAATCATATTGCCAGTTTTGTTTTCTTTTTTTCTATAATGAGGTGAAAAGAAGTTGGGACAACTAATAAAATTGCAGGATTATATATCTAGGTATGAAATTGATATGTTTCGGTATCCAGGCCAGTTTATCCGTCAAAAAAGAAAACAATGGGAACAGACAACGGTAGAGAAACAACATTTTCTTGATCATATCTTTGATTTTCAAATGAAATGGGCAAGCTCTACGATTCGGGAAAAATCATATATAGATAAGGAATTTTACAAGGATCATAATTTAAAATACTTTCTTCAGCGATTTCCAGATACGTATCTTGTGTTATATAGACCCATATTCAAGTTGAAAAATGCGCCGGTTGAAGTGGAAATTATCATGATTAGTCCGACGACAACTTGGTTAATTACCATTCTTGAAGGGGTAGAAAATAGTGTATTTATCGGTTCAAATGATAGGTTTTGGATTGAACGAAAAGGAAAGCATGATAAAAAAGTGTTATCACCGATGATTGAGCTTGATCGAATGGATGGTATCGTTCGTACGATTTATTCTTTATATGATATCGTGCTACCAATTCGGAAAGTGATATTGAATCGTACAGGCTATATTGATTTTCCGCTTGCACCATTTGATGTGGATTTAGTGGAAAAAAGAAAATATGAAGAGTGGTTTACTGGTTTGCGAAATACAAGTTCTCCATTAAAACATATGCAATTAAAAGCAGGCAATGCGTTATTACAATACTGTCATACAGTTTGTGTGCGCAGGATGGAATAGGGGTGTAAATGAATGCACCCTTTTTCTATTGTCATCTCTATGAATATAAAATACTATTAAGTCATGAATGTCATATTCTTTTGAGGATAAACTATGAAACTATTGATTTTTATTGTAAATAAACAGGCTGGTAATGGAAAGGGACTAAAAGTCTGGAACCAGCTTAAACATGAATTAGAACAGAAAAAGATCCACTATCGTTCTTTCTTCACAAAATACCCAAATCATGCAGGTGAATTGGCGCGACAAATCGGTTCAATGTTCGATGTTAAGGTGGAGGCTGTCGTCGCTGTTGGGGGTGATGGAACCATTAATGAAGTCGTGAATGGAATGGTGTATTATCCTGAGATTAAGGTGGGATATATCCCAGCTGGCTCTGGTAATGATTTTTCAAGAGGTTTTAATGTGCCAAGTTCTCCATTAGATGCACTCTCCTTTATTATTCGCAATAAATCAGGTAAGGGAAAATTGTTTGATATCGGAAAATGCAAGATTCAAGGGAAAACAAAGAGCTCCTATTTTGTGAGTAGCTTAGGAACAGGTTTTGACGCTGCAGTTGCGAAGCAAACAAATGAATCGCAAATAAAAAAATACTTAAATAAGGTACATCTCGGCTCATTAGCATATGTCTTTGCACTGATTCGCCTCCTTTTTACTTATCGCCTTACGAACGTTACAGTAAGCATTGACGGAAAAGAATTCCATTATGAAGATGTTTGGTTTGTGACCGTTTCAAATCAACCTTTTTATGGCGGAGGTATGAAAATAGCGCCACAGGCAAAGACAACAGATGGTTTATTTGATGTTACAATCGTTCATCATCTTTCAAGAATCAAACTTTTATTTGTATTTGTGACCGTTTTCTTCGGAACTCATACTAAGTTTAAGGAAATTGCGCAGCATAAAGGTGTAACTATCCGTATTGAATCAGATGAGAATATGTTCGTACATGCGGATGGCGAATTCATTGGCCAAACTCCAGTTAAGGTTGATGTTCAGCATCGACAAATACCTTTTTTGGTCGAATAATCCTATTTGGTACTATTTGCCTGTGTTATTTTTGCTATTTTTTATAGCGAAAAAGTTTCTTTATCTTGACTTTAATTGTAAATGAACGCTAAAATTTAGTAAGATAGCTATTGTAATATGGTATGTTCAATAGCTGTCTTTTTTATTTTATATTTATTAGGAAATGTTGTGTTGAAATTGGAGATAAACTGGCTTACATACGTATTAGGCAACGAGTGGGAATACTCCCCAGCGGGTGGTGCAACGGGAGACGCGTATTTTGCCCAATTAAATGATAAAAAAATATTTCTTAAACGAAATTCATCCCCGTTTCTTGCGGTTCTTTCTGCAGAAGGGATTGTTCCAAAGTTAATTTGGACTAAGCGTCTCGAAAATGGCGATGTTGTCACAGCACAGCAATGGCTCAGTGGCAGAGAATTAAAACCTGCTGAGATGAACGGTGAAAATGTGGCTGGATTACTTAAAAAGATTCATCAGTCCAATGAGCTATTAGAAATGCTTAGACGTATAGGTAAAAAGCCTATAGAAGCCAAAGATGTTTTGGACGATGTATTACGAAAATTGCATCCAGATTTATTAAAGTTTGAAATTGTGAATAAGGCCATTACTTTTTTAGAGCAAGAACTTGAAAATATGAAACATGACCACAGTGTCGTATGTCATTCAGATGTTAATCATAACAATTGGTTATTATCAGATAGCAATGAGCTCTACTTAATTGACTGGGATGGAGCAATGATTGCAGATCCTGCAGTTGATATTGGAATGCTTTTACATTGGTATATAAAAAAAGAAGACTGGCCAAAATGGATCAGTCTCTACGGAATGGAATTGACAGATAATTTGCTTCTGCGTATGAAATGGTATGTGGTTGCACAATCTTTGCATCTTCTGGGTTGGTATCAAGTAAAAAAGAAGGAGAAGGAAATCCTTCATTGGCTTCAATATTTGGAGCACCTATTATGAGTATTGGTCAATATCTGAAATCCACTGATTAATTTGATTTTGATGAGATTCAATATGGTTATCCAGATGCTGGGTATATTGACCTTGTTGACTATAGGAATAGACGTCAGTCAGAACCTGTTTCACACTCTGGTCGATATTTGGGTTTGCCAGAAGGGATTGAATCAGTCTACCTAATTGTTCACATTCAGATACTGTACCACAGCAATCCATTTGATGATTTGATAATATATCCTTTAAAATATCCATTTGATGTGTATAATCTAGAGGCATTTTAAGAACACTTCCTTTTTGATGTTGTCTCTATACTACATTTCCATGAAATGACCATTTTTATACGATATAAACACGAAACTCACCAATCGGTGTGTTTACGTTTTTTATTGGCATTAACACATCCAACAAAGCCTTGCACGAAATTGTTGGACATGTTATTCTTTTGTGCGATACAACTTTAATAGAATGTCAAAAAGTCCGGTGAAAATGACAATCTAATCTGAACACGTATTTAAATGAGGTGGCAATCATGCGTTTGCGCAATAAACCGTGGGCGAAAGAAAAATTAGCGTCATACCCACAGTATGTAATTGAGAATCCAGTTGAACATAAAGGGAATTGGAATCAAGTATTTGGAAATGATAATCCAATTCATATAGAAGTAGGTACAGGTAAAGGTAGATTCGTAACAGAGATGGCAAAAGCTCATCCTCATATCAACTATATTGGGATTGAATTATATGAAAGTGTAATAGTCTCAGCACTAGATCTTGTTATTGAGGCAGAGATTCCAAATCTTAAATTATTAAATCAAAATGCTGTTAAGCTTAGGGACTTTTTTGAAAAAGGAGAAATTGACCGCGTTTATCTCAATTTTAGTGATCCCTGGCCAAAGACACGTCATGAAAAACGTCGTTTAACCTACAAAACGTTTTTACAAATGTATGAGGATATCCTTGGTGACGAAGGTGAAATTCATTTTAAAACGGATAATCGTGGATTATTCGAATATTCGTTAAGAAGTTTTTCTGAATACGGTCTTCTTTTAACATTTGTTAGTCTTGACCTGCATAAATCAGATTTTGAAGGTAATATCATGACTGAATATGAAGAAAGATTTTCAGAAATGGGACATCCGATTTATCGATCAGAGGTCCGCTACCAACATAAATAATCCTAACATCCCCCATAAACTGTGGTTTATGGGTTTTTTTTGTTGGTGGGTTAACTCTACGGAAAGATGATTTATAAATTTTCATAATAATGGTAAAATGGGTATAACCGTTTGTGAAGGGTGGGGAAAGAATGGAACAGCTTGTAATTGGTGATATTACACTTACATGGTTAAATGGCGGTGTTACACATTTAGATGGTGGTGCAATGTTTGGTGTTGTACCTAAACCGTTATGGTCAAAAAGATATCCACATAATGAAAAAAATCAAATTGAACTGCGAACAGATCCAATCCTTGTTAAGGCAGGTTCAAAAAATATTTTAATTGAATCAGGAATTGGTAATGGGAAACTGACTGATAAGCTCAAACGAAATTTTGGGGTCCTGGAGGAATCTTCTATTGATAAGTCTTTAGCAGAGCTTGGACTTACTACGAGCGATATTGATATCATCCTTATGACTCACCTTCATTTTGACCATGCATGTGGGCTTACGAAGTGGGAAAATGATAAATTGGTTCCTACCTTTGAGAACGCTGTCATTTATGCAACAGATGTGGAATGGCAAGAAATGAGAAATCCGAATATCCGCTCAAAAGCAACATACTGGAAAGATAATTGGGAAGCAATCGAACATCAAGTAAATACGTTTACTGACAAGCTTGAGATAGTCCCTGGAATTACCATGATACATACAGGTGGACATAGTGATGGACATTCTATTATTTTTATAGAAAGCCAGGATGAACAGGCAATACATATGGCGGATATCATGCCGACACATGCCCATCAAAATGTTTTGTGGGTATTGGCCTATGATGATTACCCAATGAAATCGATTGAGCAAAAACAAAAATGGATGGGTGAAGGACTTGCAAACGAAGCATGGTATATTTTTTATCATGATGCTTTATATCGAGCAATTAAATGGAATCAAAGTGGAGAAATAATTGATTCATTGAAAAAGAATTCGTGAATAAAAAATTAGCTTATAAGTAGTAAAATCTTATAAGCTAATATGCCTTACAATGGGTTAACTTCTAATATGGAACCTGTTTTTGCATCCATTACGAATTCGTATTGGTGGCTTCCTTGATTTAATTTGCGAGAAATGCCACCTTTGTATACTTGATAGTGTATGCCTGATTTTGTGTAGTCTTCTGGATTCATTTGAATCCAAGAACCATCAATTGGTCCATTCTTTTTGAAAGCTTCTTTGGCTAGTTTTAATGCTTTGTCACCGGGAATCGTTGAATCACTTAATGCTTCTTTAATAAGAAGTGCACTTGCAAATCCAACACCAAAACCAAGAAAAAACTTATTCCAGCTCATTAAATCCCTCCTAAACGAACTTAATCCTTGTGATAAGTATAACTTCTTTTTATGAAAATCTCCATGTTCGCTATGGTAACGAAAAAACAATTTCGATATACTAAATAATGTACATAATAGAATCAAATTTTTGCAAATTGTTACAACTCTTATATACCGAAAGGAGAATGACATTGAAACAGGATACACTTGAGCTTTTTAAAACGTTAACAGAGCTCCCTGGGGCTTCAGGGAATGAACACCAGGTAAGAAAGTTTATGCGTTCACAGCTTGAAAAATACTCAGATGAGGTTGTACAAGATGGATTAGGTAGTATTTTTGGAGTACGCCGTGGTGATGCTAATGGGCCAACTGTCATGGTTGCAGGCCATATGGACGAAGTTGGATTTATGATTACATCAATCACTGATAATGGGATGCTACGTTTCCAGACTTTAGGTGGCTGGTGGAGCCAAGTTCTTCTAGCGCAACGTGTGCAAGTAATTACTGACAATGGTCCTGTAATCGGGGTTATTGGTTCAATCCCTCCACATTTACTGGAAGAGAGCCAACGAAAAAAACCAATGGATATTAAAAATATGTTAATCGATATTGGTGCTGATGATCGTGAAGATGCAATCCGCTTGGGAATAAAGCCTGGTCAGCAGGTAGTTCCAATTTGTCCATTTACACCAATGGCTAACGAAAAGAAAATTTTAGCCAAAGCATGGGATAATCGCTATGGCTGTGGGCTTTCTATTGAGCTATTAAAAGAATTGCAGGGAATTGACTTACCGAATACACTTTATTCTGGAGCAACTGTACAAGAAGAAGTAGGTTTAAGAGGAGCAAGAACCTCGGCAACAATGATTAAACCTGATATTTTCTATGCCCTAGATGCAAGTCCAGCAAATGATATGTCTGGAGATAAGAGTGCATTTGGTAAACTTGGACATGGAGCTTTACTTCGAATATTTGACCGTACGATGATTACACATCGTGGTATGCGTGAGTTTATTTTAGACACTGCAGAATCAAATAATATTAAATACCAATATTTTGTTTCTCAAGGTGGAACAGATGCTGGTCAAGTTCATCTTTCAAATGAAGGTGTGCCATCAGCTGTAATCGGGATTTGCTCTCGTTATATACATACACATGCATCAATTATTCATGTGGATGACTATGCTGCTGCAAAAGAATTACTTGTTACCCTTGTAAAGAATTCTGATCGCACAACAGTGGATACTATTCGTCAAAATGGGTAAACAATAAGTTTAAAATTAATGTGCTCGGCTCTTGCCGAGCATTCGTTTTGGTAAAAAGGTGGGAATGAAATGATACGAATTGCAATTGGTACGGAAAATCCTGCAAAAGTAGATGCAATTATAAAAGGATTTCAGGGCATTGAGGCAAATTTTCATCCAACATCTGTTTCTTCGGATGTGTCAGCTCAACCATTTTCAGATAAGGAGACCATTCAAGGTGCAATTAATCGCGCAAAGTCTTCTCTTGAAAAGGAAGGCGCAGACCTAGGAATTGGCTTAGAGGGTGGGGTCGTTGAAACCGAGTTCGGGATGTTTTTATGTAATTGGGGCGCAATTGTTGATAAAGACAATGACCCGATAATTGCAGGTGGAGCAAGAATTCTCCTACCGTATGAAATAGCTAGAGAGTTAAAAAAGGGAATCGAACTTGGTGATGTGATGGAGGATTTCACAAAACAAAAGGATATTCGCAAGGCTGAGGGGGCAATCGGTATTTTCACGGACCAGTATGTGAATCGAAAAGATATGTTCACGCATGTCGTTAGGCTTCTAGTTGGCCAGTTTTCATATAGAAAAAAATTCAAGTCATAATTGTTACAATAAAATGGTACTTATTTCTTATTGATTAAAATATCTAGATTACCCTTGCAACTAATAAATTAATAGGTTTATTATAGAAAAAGAGAATAGCTACCTTTTTAAGGGGTGAGAGAATATGAAACTAGGAAAAGTCTTTGTTTTCATTTTTCTATTGTTTGTAGGACTTTTGGCAGGTTGTGCATCGATTGAAGATGAATCTAAGGAAACGGTTGCAGCGGTCGAAGATATATTTAAAGCTCAACCCGAAAAGACAAATAGCGAAAACGGCGATGTATCCTTTTATCTGCCATCTACTATGGAGATAGAAGAGAAGGATGAAAATAACATAATCCTTCAAAACGGAAACCAAACATTTATTTTATTTGTTAATCCAAATGAAGAACGTACAAGTGATGTATTATATAATTCAGTCGATGCGAAGGAATTTGCAATTGACAAAACCTATACAGATAAAGAGCGATTTGGCTATGTAAAAGCTTTTGAGATTGAGGACAAGCTTTACCTTGTGACTGTGGGAATTGGCGGAATAAAAATGACGACTGAAACGAAGGTAAGCGACATTTCTGAAAGTGCAACTGAGATGATGCAAATCGTATCTTCCGTGAAATATTGATATTAAGCCCCTACACTGTTAGGGGCTTTTATTTGTTTTTAGATAAAGAATATATGATAATTAGTTCATACGGAAATTGGAGGTAAAGCCCATGAAAAAACTTGAAACGATAGACCAATATCAAGAATTAATCAAAAACGGAAAGAACATTTTTATGTTTTCAGCAGATTGGTGTCCAGACTGCCGTTTTATCGATCCATTTTTGCCTGAAATAGAGAGTTCTTATCCTGACTATACATTTTACTATGTAGACCGTGACGAATTTATTGATTTATGTGTAACTCTGAACGTTTTTGGTATACCAAGCTTTGTAGCTTACGAAGACGGAAAGGAAACAGGCCGTTTTGTAAGTAAGGACCGTAAAACAAAAGAAGAAATTCAACAATTCATTAATGGTCTCTCTTAAGATCACGCAGAGAGAGGAGATTGATTTTTATGGACTCAAAAAATAATAGAAAAATGGATTCAAAAAAAGTAAAGAATTTAATCCAAGAAAAGCTATCCCATCATAATTGGCAATTTTCTTTTGACCGTGAGAAAGATACTTTACGTATTGAGGATAAGGAAACGAAGAAAGGAACGACTGTCACACTTCCGGGAATAGTCGCCAAATACCAAGAAGAAGGTCCTGGAAGTCTTGATGAAGTCATTTATTATATTGAAGAATCTTTGACTTTTATGAATAGTGAATTGGAACTTGAGGGTAAAGAAAAAAACATTTTTCCTGTTATTCGTTCAACCTCCTTCCCGACAGAATCGAATGAGGGAGAAGAACTTATTTACGATGACCATACTGCAGAAACAAGAATCTATTATGCTCTAGATTTAGGAACAACGTACCGCTTGGTCGATAAAAAACTTTTACAAAAAGAAAATTGGAAGTTTGAACGGATCCGTGAAATAGCGAGATTTAATTTACGTTCCCTAGATGTTTCATACAAAACTGACGAAGTTGCAGGCAATACCTTCTATTTTATTAATAAAAACGATGGGTATGATGCAAGTCGTATCCTGAATGATGCTTTTTTACAAAAAATGAGCCAACAAATTAGAGGAACAATGGCTGTCGCTGTCCCACATCAGGATGTACTGATTATAGTTGATGTTCAAAATGATACGGGATATGATATCCTGGCTCAAATGACTATGAGCTTTTTTGCAAGTGGACGTGTTCCCATTACGGCACTCTCATTTCTTTATGAAGATGGTAAACTTGAGCCCATCTTTATCCTTGGGAAAAATCGCCCAAGGAAATAAACAATACTCTACCAAAAGTCGCTAGGAAAACTAGCGGCTTTTTTGTTACAATAAGGAATAGAATTGAAATGGAAGAGTGATAGTTGTGAATTGGATAAAAAGATTACTACATTTTTTACAGACGGACGATGATGATCCAATTGAAATAAAAACGACTCAAATCAGACAAAACAAACCTGTTGAGGCAAGAGTGACATATGAATACCCAAAGGGGAAATTTCGATTTCCAGTCATACCAGATCTTGAAAAAACAAGAATAAAAAAGGAAAAGGTACAAACAAGACAAACTCAGCGAACACAGCAAAGTCAGCGAACAAAGCAAGTACAAAAAACAAAGCAAACAGAAAAAGCTCAGCAAACTCAACAAACAAGAACTTCACAACCAAATAGGAATTCAACACCTAAAACCGTTGTAAATTTACAGGAGAAACAACCCTTTCAACCATCCGAGACACCATCCCCGGTATTCGGTCTAGGTAAACCAAAGCCTCAGGAAATAGCTCAGGAAACAGCTCAAGAAATAGTTGAGTATGAACTTCCTTCAAACCCTATCGCAGATACAGAATCGATTGCTAGGGCCTGGAAAGAAGCACAAGAAGAGGTTGCTTCAACAATCATACTAACGGAGCAAGTTGAACCAAAACAGTATACAAGTTCAACTACATTAGAAGATACCGAGCAAAAGGTGGCAAGCTTTGCGGATCAATTAATAAGAGAAGAAGAGGTAACTGAGGGAGTACCGGCTGCTATTGAGCCACAAAGTGAAAAGTCTATTAATGAGGAAACTCCAATACAAGTAGCTGTGGAGGAGGAGTTGAATGCATCTGAGGAAACAAATCTAGTTGAACAAGAAATGATACATCCTGAAGAAATTGTGACAGAAGAACTAGTTGATCAGATTGAAAATATAGAAATGCAAGAAGATCTTAAAGTGGAGGAAACTGAAACTTCTACAGAGAATACTGAAACACAGGTTGAACAGATAAAGAAAAGTGAACAGACCAGAACAGAGCCGAGACGATCCAATATACCGTTTAATGTATTAATGTTTAAAAAGGACAAACAGAAATTGTCACAGCGGCAACCAGAAAAAGTAACACAAGTAACTTCTGTCGAAACAAGGCAAAATGAACAACTGGTTGAGCAAGAAACACCAAGGCAAAATGAACATCCGGTTGAGCAAGAAGCACCAATGCAAAATGAACAACTGGTTGAGCAAGAAGCACCAAGACAAAATCAACAATTAGTTGAGCAGGAACAACCAATGAATCAAGAATTACAAACACATCGGGAAGACGAAATTCAACAACCTGGCTATACTTTCCCAGGTCTATCTTTCTTAAATGCGCCTCCTGCCGAACAAGCTGATGACAGTCAATGGTTACTTGACCAGCAAAATATTTTAGACCAGACTCTAAGAAACTTTAAAGTGCGTGCAAAAGTGGTGAATGTAACACAGGGACCTGCTGTTACTAGATTTGAGGTACACCCAGAGCCTGGAGTGAAGGTAAATAAAATTACAAATCTATCAGATGATATTAAATTAAGTTTGGCTGCCAAGGATATTCGGATTGAAGCACCGATTCCTGGGAAAAATACAATTGGTATTGAAGTACCAAATAGAAAAAGCAAGCCAGTACTATTAAAGGAAATAATAGAAAGCCCTGAATTCAAAACAAATCAATCACCATTAGCAGTCGCAATGGGTCTTGATATCTCTGGAAAGCCAATTGTAACGGATTTACAAAAGATGCCGCATGGACTTATCGCGGGTGCGACTGGTTCGGGTAAAAGTGTATGTATTAACGCAATGCTTGTCAGTTTGCTTTATAAGGCATCACCGGATGAAGTGAAGCTACTACTTATCGATCCCAAAATGGTAGAATTGGCACCTTATAACCATATTCCACATCTTGTAAGCCCGGTTATTACGGATGTAAAGGCCGCAACAGCTGCTCTAAAATGGGCAGTTGAAGAAATGGAAAGAAGATATGAACTATTTGCCCATACCGGTGTTCGTGATATTGGTAGATATAATGAAATGGTGAAAAAACATGATGAGAAAAGTGGAAAATTACCTTATCTCGTGATTATCATTGATGAGCTTGCTGATTTAATGATGGTGGCGCCAGGGGATGTGGAGGATTCAATCTGCCGAATTGCCCAAAAAGCAAGGGCCTGTGGAATCCATTTAATTCTTGCAACACAACGCCCATCGGTTGATGTTATCACAGGACTTATCAAAGCAAATATTCCGACTCGTATCGCGTTTTCTGTCTCCTCACAAGTTGACTCAAGAACGATTATTGACTCAAGTGGGGCAGAGAAACTGCTTGGAAGAGGAGATATGCTTTTCCTAGAGAATGGTTCTTCAAAACCATTTCGTGTTCAAGGCAATTTTGTTACAGACGATGAAATCGAGGAAGTTGTTAACTTTGTAAAATCAGAGATGAAGCCAAGCTATATGTTTGAACAGGACGAGCTCCTAAAGAAAGCTTCAATTACAAATGAAGAGGATGAGCTCTTCTTTGAGGCATGTGAGTTCGTTCTTGAACATGGGGGTGCATCTACCTCTAGTGTCCAAAGACGTTTTAGAATCGGGTATAATCGTGCAGCGCGTCTAATAGATATGATGGAAGAACAAGGAATTATCTCTGAATCACGTGGTAGTAAGCCACGTGAAGTTTTGATAACCGAAGAGGATTTAGCTGATATTTATGAGGGCTGATAACAAATGTTATCGCCCTTTTTTCTTTATAGGTATAAAGAATGAAATGAATTATTCAATATCGGAGAAAAATCAGTGCTACATCAGGTTAATTCTAATGTCCTACGTTCATAATAAAGATAACTCATCCCAATTTTGTTGTGGTTTCGTAGGACATAACTCATACTTCTTGTATACTTCTAGTAATTTTTTCGTAATGGTCTTCACCAATGATTAGTGCTATAATGAAAAAATGTGAGATGATTGTATATACATAAAATTCGATTTTACTTAATAGCACCTATCTCAAAATCATGGGTACAATTATCAAAATTAGATGAATTTCATATACTGTCTTACAGATAGACATTGTTGGAGGTTCTTTATATGACAGTTTACCACTTCGTTGGAATCAAAGGTACTGGCATGAGTTCATTGGCACAGATACTTCATGACATGAATTATGAAGTTCAAGGGTCTGACCATGAAAAATTTTATTTCACACAAAAGCCTTTAGAGCAAAGAGGAATAAAGATTTTACCTTTTGACAAGGAAAATATTCATGAAGGTCTGACGGTTATTGCCGGGAATGCCTTCCCTGATACTCATGAAGAAATAGTAAAAGCGGTCGAAATGGGGTTACCTGTTATTCGCTATCACCGTTTCTTAGGTGAATTTATGAAAAAATATACGAGCGTTGCCGTAACAGGCTCCCATGGAAAAACATCTACAACAGGCTTACTTGCACATGTTATGCAAGGAGCAGAGCCTACTTCCTATCTGATTGGAGATGGAAGTGGCAAGGGATCTGAGAATAATAAGTATTTTGTTTTTGAAGCATGTGAATACAGACGTCATTTCTTAAGCTATCACCCTGATTATGCGATAATGACGAACATTGATTTTGACCATCCTGATTATTTTGCAAATATTGAAGATGTATTCAATGCCTTCCAAGAAATGGCCTTGCAAGTTAAGAAGGGAATTATTGCTTGTGGAGATGATGAATACCTCCAAAGCATCCATGCGAAGGTACCTGTTGTGTTTTATGGAATTGGGGAAGAAAATGATTTTCAAGCTCGAAATATCAAGAAAACCACAGAAGGTTCTACCTTTGATGTTTTCGTAAGAAATACTTTTTTTGCAAGCTTTTCCATCAACGGGTACGGAAATCATAATGTGTTAAATGCTTTAGGAGTAATTGCATTATGTCATTATGAAAATATTGATGTGTCCATTATTCAAGAGCGTTTGTTGAGCTTCGGTGGTGTGAAGCGTAGATTCTCTGAGAAACGAGTCGGAACTCAAATATTAATTGATGATTATGCACATCATCCAACAGAGATCAATGCAACAATTGAAGCTGCAAGACAAAAATATCCTGATCGTGAAATTGTAGCGATTTTCCAACCACATACATTTACAAGAACACAGACATTTTTGGATGACTTTGCTGCAAGCTTAGTAAAAGCCGATCAAGTTTATCTATGTGATATTTTTGGTTCAGCCCGTGAAAATAAAGGTGAGCTTTCTATTGGGGATTTACAAGGGAAAATCCCAGGTTCTGAGTTAATTCAAGAAGAAAATACTTCTATCCTTAAAAAACATGAGAATAGTGTATTAATTTTTATGGGAGCCGGCGACATTCAAAAGTTTCAGGATGCCTACGAAAAGGCAGTCGTATAAAGAAAGACCTTTGCGAAACATATCGCAAAGGTCTTTTTTTTCTATGTCCAGCTCGGGCGCTTAGCCCCTATCTGGTCTAGCCAATCATTCAAGAAGGATACAAGATATCCTTCATGACGGCTTTTCTTATGCTTGTTGGAATTTACTTTAGATTTTCTGGGTTTAATGGTTCAAGCTCAGGGATAACGAAGCGGCCGTCTTTACGAATAAGTACATCATCAAAATAGATCTCTCCACCGCCATATTCAGGACGTTGAATATTTACCATATCCCAATGGATATTTGAGTTGTTTCCGTTGTATGCATCATCATATGCTTGTCCAGGTGTGAAATGGAAGCTGCCATCAATTTTTTCATCAAATAGAATGTCTTGCATTGGATGTTGGATGTATGGATTTACTCCAATTGCAAATTCACCGATAAAACGTGCACCTTCATCTGTATCAAGAATTTTATTAATACGCTCAGTATCGTTCGATGTAGCTTCTACAATTTTTCCATCTTTAAAAGTTAGTGAAACATTTTCAAATGTGAAGCCTTGATATGGAGATGGCGTATTATATGTTAAAGTACCGTTTACAGAATCACGAACAGGTGCTGTATATACCTCACCATCTGGGATATTCATTTCACCTGCACATTTAATTGCTTTAATGCCCTTGATGGAGAATGTTAGGTCGGTGCCAGGCCCCGTAATGCGTATCTTGTCGGTATTATCCATTAGTTCAACAAGAGCATCCATCGCATTGCTCATTTTACCGTAATCAAGATTACATACATTAAAATAAAAATCTTCAAAAGCTTCTGTACTCATCTTCGCTAGTTGGGCCATCGAAGAATTTGGATAACGCAGAACTACCCATTTTGTCTTTGGTACACGTATTTCACGATGTACTTTTTTACCGACTGTATTTCCTTCAATTTTCATTTTGTCATCCGGTACATCTGCAAACTCATTAATATTATCACCAGAACGTAAGCCTATATAGGCATCCATTTTGCTCATAACGTTAGCCTCAAAGTCCGCTTTCATCTCAAACTGCTTTTCCTGAGCACCTAGTAAAAGAGCACGATCTACTTGGTGATCTTTTAATGATACAAATGGATATCCACCAGCTTTATAAGCTTCATTAATAAGCGCAACCACGAGCTCACGCTGCAAGCCGAAGTTCTCAATGAGTACTTTTTCACCTTCTCCGAGGCGTACAGAATAATTAATTAAATTTCGAGCGAGTGTTTCAATACGAGGATCTTTCATATTAATTGCCTCCAAATTCAAATTTGCTTATGTACATTCCTATTGTAACCGAAAAAAAGGAAATTGTTTATTAAAATAAAATGCTTAGAAATTCCTTGGAGGACTTCAATGATTTTTGTCGAAAGTTTAACAATGGGGATAGTATGTTTGATATAGGTAAAATCGGGTAACAAAGATAGAAGGAGGTGCATCACGAATGATTCTTATCGTATACATAAGTGTTGCAGTAATTGCTGTAGCTTTTTTAATTTTGGTTTTTTATCTCTCAAGGACTCTACGTTCCCTTCAAGTAACATTGGATAATGTAGCAAGTACTTTATCTGGATTAGAGAAACAAATGGAGGGTGTAACAAGTGAAACAACAGAACTCTTGCATAAAACAAATAAGCTTGCAGAAGATATTCAGCAGAAGTCTGAGAGTTTGAATACAGTTGTTGATGCTGTTAAAGACGTTGGAACTTCTTTACAACGCTTCAATAAATCAGTTGGAAATGTGACAGAAGAAGTGGCAGTACAGCTAGAGAAAAATAAAACCAAAATCTCACAGGTTGTTCAAGTGGGGAATGCTGTAATAGAGATTTGGGATAAATGGAAAGATAAGAAACAAAAGCATGACAAACCAATTCCGAATGAAGAAAGGGGATTATAATGGGAAAAAATAGTGGTTCAAATTTTATCTTAGGTACAATTGTAGGTGCAGCGGTGGGCGCTGCAACAGCATTATTTCTAGCGCCAAAAACAGGACAAGAATTCCGTAGGCAGATAAACGATCAAGCTTCTGTTGTAAAAGAAAAAACAAATTCACTTTCTAAAACAATTTCTGAGCAGTCCAATCAAATTTTAACAAAAGTAAAAGATATTAAATCTCCTGCTGGGCATAGTGAGCCTGAAGTTGGGCTTGAGAATAATGAATCAAAACCAGATGCTGCGACAGAAGAAACAAATCAGGATTCAGCTGGAAGTGAACAGATATTCCAGGAAAAACTTGCTGAAGCGAGGCAAGCCTTAGAAGACGCAGAAAATAATACACAAACTACTAACAACTAATATATAGGGAGATGTAAAAATGGGGAAGGAAAAAATTGAAACAATTGAAGAATTTAACCAAGTCTTAGCAAAAGAAAATAAATTTATTTTTATCAAGCACAGTCTTACTTGTCCAATTAGTAAAGCAGCTTTTGATGAGTACGAACAATTTGTGTCAGACCATGAAAATGTACCAAGCTACTATCTATATGTTCAAGAAGCAAAAGAACTCTCAAACTATATTGCAGAGACCTTTGAAATTAAACATGAATCACCACAGGCTCTTCTTTTTGAAGATGGCAAGGTAAAATGGAATGCCTCTCATAGAAGCATAACGAAAGAAGCATTAGTGACTGCTGGTAAATAAAGAAAAGTCCATGGCTCAATAAACTGTACCCTGTGTAGTAGACACATTAAAAAAAGTCTGCTGCACAGGGTCTTTTTATGTACAATAGATTAAAA
>NZ_JBPFDQ010000070.1:0-28278 GCF_059415045.1 Ferdinandcohnia sp. SAFN-114
ACGCCGCCAGCGTTCATCCTGAGCCAGGATCAAACTCTCCAATAAGAGTATTGATTGCTCAATAGTTTGTTACTTTATAATTAAACGTTGACGCTTGTATTATGTTTAGTTTTCAAAGAACTTGTTT
Source organism: Ferdinandcohnia sp. SAFN-114 (assembly GCF_059415045.1). Classification (NCBI taxonomy): domain Bacteria; kingdom Bacillati; phylum Bacillota; class Bacilli; order Caryophanales; family Bacillaceae; genus Ferdinandcohnia; species Ferdinandcohnia sp. SAFN-114. The sequence continues at coordinate 128 of NZ_JBPFDQ010000070.1, forward strand.
GTCGCCCCGAAGCGACTTTATTAATATATCACATTATCATTATTAAAGTCAATTACTTTTTTAAAATAATAATGTTGAAGGGATAAGACTTTTACTAGTATAAATGCAAAAGGCTTTTTAATCAAGTATTTAATGAAAAATGTTTTTCTACTTCCTATTCAGCAAAAATAAAACCTCCGAATTTGGAAGTGATTAGATAATTTCCTCTACATTAACTTCACGAACCACTTTTAAATCCAAAAATTCATTTTCTTCAATTTTTAGTAAGGGTCTAGTGGGCTGGGATTTATCAATAAACACAATTTCTCCAGTTTGCCCATTTGAGAGTTTTACTTTTGTTCCTATCGATATAATTCCGACACTATTTGTTAAGGCTTCTACTACATTTAAATCTAGTTTACCGAACGATTCCCTTCTCATCTCTTCAAGGACTTCAAAAAGAGACTGGCGGTTACTGTAAGGTCTTTCTGAGGTCATGGCCGAGTACACATCAGCTACTGCAACAATCTTTCCAAATGGATGCAGTCTCTCCCCGGTAACCCCGAGTAGGTAGCCTGTTCCATCAATCCGTTCATGGTGTTGGAGAACTGCTAATTTAACACTATCTTTTATAAGTGGGATCTTTTCAATGATTCGGTAGCTATATAAAGGGTGTTTTTTTACCTCTTTATACTCTCCATAAGTAAGTGACGTAGTCTTTGTTAGAATTTTCGGATCAATTTTAGACATTCCGCAGTCACTAAGTAATCCCGCAATGGCTAGATGATAGCAATCAACAATATTGAATTCCAACCTTTTTCCCAGATATCCAGAGAGCACTCCTACTGTGACAGCATGATGGTACATATAGTCATCTCGGGTTATATATTTATATAATGAGAATATTTCTTTTGGTTGTTCTAGTATTCTTTTAAAGAGGGGGAGTATAATTTGACGTACTTTAGTGATATCCAAGAGAGCCCCCGCTTGCCAGCTTTGAAACAATTGTTTATATTCTCCTACAGATTTCAGATAATCCTCCGCAATCGAGCTTTCCTTTTTTACAACTTCTACTTCTTCTACTATTTCAGTAGGAGTGAAAGGCTCACCATTGATTAAAAATGCTTCAACTTGTACATCTTGAACCAAGAATACGTGAAGTACTTGTATATGTTCATTTGTTAATACTGTGTTTTTAGGAATAATCGGTGTATTTGTTAAAGAAAAAATGTCATCTGAGACAATGCATCCTTCTTGTAACTGGCTTGTCCTTACACGCATTTTAATTCGCCCTCATCTTTCGTTGAATACTGGTACCATTTTACCAAAAAAAGAGAAATACTGCACTTGCAGCATTTCTCTTTTCATAAAGTTTATTCAGTTTCCTCTTCGTTACTTGGTTGTTCATCAGTGACTGTCTCTTCTACAGCCTCTACTGATTCATCTTCAAGTTCCTCTACTTCTTCTTTTTCTACAACTGCAACAGTTGCTACATGTTCATTTTCGTCTAGACGAATGAGCTTAACACCTTGGGTTGTACGGCCAATTTGTGAAATATCATTGATTGACATTCTAATTAAGACACCCGCAGCCGTGATAAGCATAAGGTCATTCTCTTCTGTAACAGCTTTAACCGCGATTACTTTACCGTTCTTTTCGGTAATATTAACAGTTTTGAGCCCCTTACCACCACGGCTTTGGATGCGGTACTCACCTGCTGGTGTACGCTTTCCATAACCATGTTCAGTAACAATTAAGACATCTAGATTGTCTTCTAGTATTTCCATTCCTACTACTTCGTCACCTTCAGAAATGTTAATACCTTTAACACCTGCAGCCGTACGACCCATAGATCTTACGTCTGATTCAGGGAAACGAATGAGCATACCATCCTTTGTACCAATGATAATGTCTTTCGATCCGTCGGTTAGTCGGACAGAAATAAGTTCGTCACCTTCATGCAAGCCAACAGCTATTAATCCGCCCTTACGAATATTCGCAAATGAAGATAATGGAGTGCGTTTTGAAATACCCTTTCTTGTTGTAAAGAACAAGAACCAATCATCAACTAGTTCAGATACAGGAATAATGGCATTAATCCATTCTTCTTTATCGATTTCTAGTAGGTTAATAATTGGGATTCCTTTTGCTGTCCTACTGAATTCAGGAATTTCATAGCCTTTTAAACGATAGACCTTTCCCTTATTTGTGAAGAATAGGATTGTATCATGGGTTGACGTTGATAGAAGATGTTCGACGAAGTCATCTTCATTTGTTCCCATTCCTTGAATGCCTCGGCCTCCACGCTTTTGACTACGGTATGTTGAAACTGGAAGACGCTTAATATATCCTTTGTTCGTGAGCGTAATAATGATATTCTCTCTAGGAATTAAGTCTTCATCTTCAATCATTTCAAGCCCGCCTGCTAGAATTTCAGTACGTCTTTTATCATTAAAACGTTCTTTCACTTCTAATAGCTCTTCACGAATAATTTCTAGAACTTTTTCCTCATCCGCCAAAATTGCCTTTAATTCTGCAATTAGTGCAACAAGCTCTTGATATTCCGCTTCAATTTTGTCACGTTCTAAACCTGTTAAACGTTGTAAACGCATATCTAAGATCGCTTGTGCTTGTTTTTCAGATAAGTTAAATCTTGTCATTAAGCCTTCACGAGCGATATCCGTATTTTGTGAGCCACGAATTAACGTAATAATTTCATCAATATGATCCAACGCAATTCGTAAACCTTCTAAAATATGGGCTCTTGCTTCAGCTTTTCGAAGTTCGAATGCTGTTCTGCGTTTAATTACAACAACTTGATGGTCTAAGTAATATTGTAAGCATTGCTTTAAGTTTAGGACTCTTGGATGTCCATTCACTAGTGCTAGCATGTTGATTCCAAAAGTCGTTTGCAATGCAGTATGTTTATATAAATTATTTAAAAGAACATTCGCATTTGCATCTCTTCTAACTTCCATCACGATTCTCATACCATTTCGGTCTGATTCATCACGAAGGTCTGTTATGCCGTCAATCTTTTTATCACGAACTAATTCTGCAATTTTTTCGATTAATTTAGCTTTATTTACTTGGTAAGGAAGTTCTGTTACAAGGATAACTTCCTTGCCATTCTTCATCTCTTCAATTTCAACTTTTGCACGTAAGGTAATGGAGCCTTTTCCAGTTTCATAAGCTTTTCTAATTCCGCTTCTACCTAGAATATGTCCAGCTGTAGGGAAGTCCGGTCCAGGTATGATATCCATTAACTCAGCAATGGTTATCTCGGGATCCTTACTTACTGCTAGAACACCATCAATAACTTCACCTAATTGATGTGGTGGAACATTCGTTGCCATACCTACTGCAATTCCCGCTGCACCATTGACTAAAAGGTTAGGGAAACGAGCAGGAAGAACAGCTGGTTCTTTTTCTGAACCATCATAGTTATCTTGATAATCAATCGTATCCTTATTAATATCACGCAGAAGTTCCATTGATATTTTGGACATACGTGCTTCCGTATAACGCATCGCTGCAGCCGCATCACCATCTACTGAACCAAAGTTTCCATGGCCATCAACAAGCATATAGCGAAAGTTAAAATCCTGTGCCATTCGAACCATCGTATCGTAAACTGCAGAGTCACCGTGTGGGTGGTATTTACCTATTACTTCACCTACGATACGAGCAGATTTCTTATAGGCTTTATCAGATGTCATCCCTAAGTCGTTCATGGCATACAAAATTCTACGGTGAACTGGCTTTAGACCATCACGAACATCTGGTAGGGCACGTGACACAATAACGCTCATCGCATAATCTAGAAATGATGTTCTCATTTCATGGCTAATATTTATCTCGTGAATATGCGAGTTTTGATTTTCAGACATAAAAAGAAACCTCCCTTTATCAGGGGTATAAAATAAATTTGGATTCTTATTTTAACCCATTCAAATAAATAACTAAAACACAGGATAGTAACGAAAAGCGCAAGGCATCCATTTATCGAAAACAAGCATAAGCATTAGGGCTTAAGACTCGGGACGATAAATGCCTAGAGCTAGGTTTCAAAACTATCCTGTAAAATATCGTTAAACATCCAAGTTTTTCACGTACTGTGCATTCTCTTCAATGAAATTACGTCTAGGTTCAACCTTGTCACCCATTAGCATTTCGAATGTTTCGTCAGCATCAATTGCATCCTGAAGGGTAACCTGAAGCATTGTTCGGTTGTTAGGGTCCATTGTGGTTTCCCAAAGCTGTTCAGGATTCATTTCACCAAGACCTTTATATCGTTGGATACCAGGTTTTGGATTACTTGGCAATTCTGCTAAATATTTCTCTAGCTCGCGGTCGTTATATGCGTATTCAACACGTTTACCTTGTTGGATTTTATATAATGGCGGTTGTGCTATATAGATAAATCCATGTTCGATAATCTTGCGCATAAATCGATAAAAGAACGTTAATAATAAAGTCCGAATATGTGCACCGTCTACATCAGCATCTGTCATGATGACGACTTTATGATAACGGGCCTTTGTGATATCAAAATCTTCTCCAATACCCGTTCCTAATGCAGTGATCATTGAACGTACCTCGTTATTGGATAGAATTCGATCAAGTCTTGCTTTCTCAACGTTAAGAATCTTTCCTCTAAGTGGAAGAATCGCCTGGAAATGACGATCACGACCTTGTTTTGCAGAACCACCCGCTGAATCACCCTCAACAATGTAAAGCTCACTAATGGAAGGGTCCTTTGATGAACAATCAGCAAGTTTTCCTGGTAAGCTTGAAACCTCTAGTGCACTTTTCCTTCTTGTTAATTCACGTGCCTTTTTCGCAGCCATTCGTGCTCTGGCCGCCATTGTTCCTTTTTCGACAACTTTACGAGCAACAGACGGATTTTCTAATAGAAAAGCCTCAAATTTCTCTGAGAAGACAGATTCAGTTACTGTCCTTGCTTCACTATTTCCGAGTTTTGTCTTTGTTTGCCCCTCAAATTGTGGATCTGGATGTTTAACAGAGATGATTGCGGTTAACCCTTCACGAACATCATCTCCGGTTAAATTTGCATCATTGTCTTTGAATATATTATTTTTACGAGCATAGTCGTTGATAATCCGTGTTAATGCCGTTTTAAATCCAGATTCATGTGTTCCACCTTCATATGTGTGGATATTATTTGCGAATGAATAAATATTGCTTGTATAGCTATCATTGTATTGAAGGGCAATTTCGATTGAAATTCCTTCTTTCTCCCCTTCGACGAAAACAGGCTCTTCATGAATTACTTCTTTTGTACGGTTGAGATGCTCGACGTATGACTTGATTCCACCTTCGTAATGGTATTCTTTACGTTTATTCTCTTCCCGTTTGTCTTCGATCGTAATTTTAACGCCTCTTGTTAAGAAGGCGAGTTCGCGAAGGCGAGTCGCAAGTGTATCAAAATCATACTCAAGCGTTTCAGTAAAGATTTCACCATCCGGCTTAAAGTGCGTAATTGTACCAGTATGATCCGTTTCACCTATCACTTTTAGTTCAGATGCAACATGGCCACGTTCAAATTCAATTCGGTGAACCTTGCCATCACGGTGAACTTCTACTTCTAGGTTTGTTGAAAGTGCGTTAACAACTGATGCACCAACCCCGTGTAAACCACCTGAAACCTTGTACCCACCGCCGTCAAATTTTCCTCCTGCATGAAGGACAGTCATGATTACTTCAACCGCAGGACGACCCATTTTTTCATGGATACCAACCGGAATTCCACGTCCGTTGTCTATTACAGTGATACTATTATCTTCTTCGATGATGACATTAATCTCGTCACAATAACCCGCCAATGCTTCATCAATACTATTGTCGACAATTTCCCATACTAAATGGTGCAGACCTTTTCCAGAAGTTGAACCAATATACATACCAGGGCGCTTTCTAACTGCCTCTAAACCTTCTAATACCTGTATTTGATTCTCATCATATTCTTGTTGTTGCAATTCTTTTTCTTCCATTGCCACCAATATCACCTACACTTTATATTAACGAAAAAAGAACAAGTTTTGAGTTACTATTATGTTTATATTTCATCTAAAATTGTTTCAAAATCGGAAACATGTTGTGATCGTTTTTTTAATGTACTAGAGGATAAAGGTGAATAATAAACTTTATCAACAGTAACTACGACTGATTTTGTATTCCCATTAGACAATTCTACCACTCTGTCTTTTTGTACATCTAAAAATTCATTAACGATAGAGGAGGATTTTAAAAGCTGGCGATCTAATATCGTAATCACATCTGATGAACGAACCATTACATTGTCTCCCAAATGTATGAACAAACTCATCACCTCATTTAAGCTTTTTTATGAGTCCTGCAGACACTTCATAAGTCGCAGCCTGCTCTAACGTTTCATGATTGATCCCTTCAACGCTCGTTGTTGTAACGAAGGTTTGTACCTTGCCTTGAATTGTATTTAATAAATGCGACTGTCTAAAATCATCCAGTTCCGATAGAACATCATCTAATAATAAAATCGGGTACTCCCCAATTTCTGAATGAATTAATTCTATTTCTGCAAGCTTTAATGATAGGGCGGTCGTACGTTGCTGGCCCTGGGATCCGAATGTTTGAACATCCTTTCCATTCACAAAAAATGCAAGGTCATCCCGATGTGGCCCCGCTAATGTAACGCCTCTTTCAATTTCCCTCTCTTTTATTTTAGCAAATTTTTCGTCATATACATCTACCATTTTCGACAAATCTGCTGTTTCTAATACCTCAATTGAAGGTTTATATTCAATTTGAAGCCGTTCCAGTCCTCTACTGATTCCATGATGAATAGGCTCAGCCCACTTTTGTAATAAAATAAGGAATTCAAATCGTTTTTTAACAATTTTAACGGCCGCTTGAATTAATTGTGAAGTTAAAACATCAAGCATGGTTTGATCATGTTGTCTCTTTGTTTGAAGCTGCTTTAGGTAGTGGTTCCGCTGGTGGAGGATTTTTTGATATTGACTTAGGTCATGCAAATACACTGCAGATACTTGCCCAATTTCCATATCAATAAATCGTCTTCTTATCTGTGGGCTCCCCTTTACAAGATTTAGATCTTCTGGGGCAAACATAACCACGTTCATATTTCCAACATATTGGCTTAGCTTTTGCTGTTCCAAATGATTACTTTTTGCTTTTTTACCCTTTTTAGAGATAACGAGCTGCAAGGATAAGGGGCCGTTCCGTTTTTGAACCCTACCCTCTATTTTAGCATATTCTTCATCCCAGCGAATCAATTCTTTATCATTTGAGGTCCGATGTGATTTTGCCATCGCTAAAACATAGATAGATTCCATCACATTTGTCTTGCCCTGTGCATTTTCACCTAAGATAACATTAACTTTATCTTCAAATAATATGGATAATTTTTCATAATTACGATAATTCGTCAGTTCTATTTCTTCTATGAACAAATGGACTCACCCTTTGCGCACAAGCGCGAGGGCAATCCCCCGCAGCTTAAGCATTTGATATGACAAACGTTCCAAAGCCAGGAATGTCTACTACATCCTTATTTACTAGCTTTTTACCGCGGCGATTCTCTAGCTCTCCATTTACATAGACTTCATGTTCACCAAGAAACCATTTTGCCATTCCACCTGACTGGATGATATCGGCTAGCTTTAAAAACTGTCCCAATGTAATAAAGTCTGTCGAAACTTGTATTTCTTTCGCCATTTTTTCGCCTTCTTTCTTTTTATTTTACTAAAGAAAATCCAACTAGAAAAGAAAACTACTAGGTTTTTACGACCTAGTAGTTCATTCTTTTCTTAATAAGTACGCACTGGGAGAATCAAATGAAAGACTGTATCGTCATCAAGTGCTTTGATATAGAACGGTCTCATTGCGCCTGTGAAGCTAATACGAATTTCAGAACTTTCCAATGCTTTCAATGCATCCATCATATATTTTGCACTAAAAGAAATCTTTAATTCTTCACCTTCAATGGATTTACTTTGAATTTCTTCATTTACTTTCCCAATTTCTGGGGATATGGACGATATTTCGACCACTCCATCAGGTAAAGTTGTAAATTTAACGACATTATTATTTGCTTCTCTTGCTAGTAGAGAGGCACGATCAATCGATTGTAAAAATTCTTTCGTCGCTAATACGACCTCAGTTTTACTTTCTGTAGGGATTAGTCTAGTCGTATCTGGATAGCTGCCATCTAATAAACGAGAGAAGAATAAAAGATGTTTTGTTTTAAAAAGAACTTGGTTTTCGGTAATGACAATATCAACTAAATCTGTAGTGTCATCAAGAATTTTACTTAATTCATTTAAACTTTTACCTGGAATGACTGCACTATAGGATCCATCATTTTCTGTTTCAATATGTGCTGTTCTCATTGCAAGACGATGACTATCTGTAGCAATACAATTGAGAGTGTTATTTTCAACCTTCCAATTTACACCTGTTAAGATAGGACGAGTTTCAGAAGTGGAAACAGCAAATACGGTTTGTCGAATCATGTTTTTTAGTAAATCAGCAGGAATTTTAAATCCTTGGTTTCCTTCAATTTGAGGCAACTGTGGATATTCTTCAGCATCAAGTCCGTTTAAGTTAAATTCCGCTTTTCCGGAACGAATAATAGTTAATAAATTTGAATGAACCTCGATTTCTACTGTATCCTTAGGAAGTTTTTTAACAATTTCACTGAAGAAACGAGCTTGTAAAACAATACTTCCAGTTTCTTTAATTTCAACAATTTCATCTCCAGCTTCTTCATTAGGAATAAAAGATTCTATCGAGACATCAGAATCACTACCTGTAAGTGTTACTCCTTCATTTGTAGCAACTATTTTAATCCCTGTTAAGATCGGAATGGTTGTTCGAGAAGATACAGCTTTCATTACATCTTGTACACTTTGAACAAGATGGTCTCTTTGAATAATAAATTTCATCAAAAATCCTCCTAAAGATAGTTCTATTTTTGATTTCGTGTGAATACACTTTTAGTTTATATATATTTATTTTTTAAAAGAAAAATCGTAGAAGTACTAGTAGGTCCTGTGAATATGTGGATAACTGGAAAGAAGCAAATGAAAACAGTCTATCCACATGTGGACAGACTGTGCGCAACAACAAAGAAGTTATTCACAGTATTCACGTTACAAGTACTTGTCCAAATTAAAAAGATGAAACCATTAATGTGCATTAGCCCTTTAATTGTGTAATGATTTCATTTATTTGTTTTTGTAATTGAGTGTCTGTATTTAATAGTTTTGTGATTTTTTCATGAGCATGAATGACTGTTGTATGGTCACGGCCTCCAAACTCTTCTCCAATTTTAGGCAGTGAGGAATCTGTTAATTCCCTTGATAAATACATCGCAATTTGACGAGGGAATGCAATGGATTTAGTTCGCTTTTTCGCCTTGAAATCCTCAAGTTTTACACTATAATGCTGCCCAACAACCTTTTGAATCTCAAAAATTGTAATTACTTTCGGTCTAGAACTTGGAATGATATCTTTTAAAGCTTCTGCAGCAAGGTCTGCATTTATATCTTTATTTATTAAAGAAGAATATGCAACGATACGAATAAGCGCACCTTCAAGCTCACGAATGTTCGTGTTGATTTGGTTCGCGATATATAGCATAACTTCATTTGGAATATCAAGTCCCTCTGCCTTGGCTTTTTTGCGTAGAATTGCAATTCTTGTTTCAAGGTCAGGTGGGGTAATATCGGTAATTAATCCCCATTCAAAGCGTGAACGAAGACGATCTTCTAAAGTAGGAATCTCCTTAGGCGGTCTGTCACTAGAAATGACAATTTGCTTACTTTCCTCATGCAAGGTATTGAACGTATGGAAAAATTCTTCTTGAGTTGATTCTTTTCCAGCTAAAAACTGAATATCATCTATAAGTAAGATGTCGACATTTCTGTATTTATTTCTAAATTCAACCGCTTTGTTATCCCTTATAGAGTTAATGAACTCATTCGTAAATTTCTCAGATGATAAGTAGACAACCTTTGCATTTGGGTTGTGCTCTTGAACATAATGACCAATGGAATGCATTAAATGAGTTTTACCTAATCCAACACCACCATATAAGAAGAGTGGGTTATATGCTTTTGCTGGTGCTTCTGCAACTGCTAAGGATGCAGCATGTGCAAAGCGATTTCCAGAGCCTATTACAAATGTATCAAATGTGTATTTTTGATTGAGCATATTTTGAGAGTGTTCAGCTGGTTCATCGTTTTTCGTAGCCTTTTTCTCAGGTGTTTTCAATTCGAATTCTTCATCTAGCTGATTTTGAGGAATAATAAATTTGATTCCGAGTTCTGCACCGGTTAGATCATATATTGTTTCAGCAATTAGATGCAGATATCTAGATTCTAGCCAATCTCTAGCAAACTCATTGGGAGCAGTAATAATAAGTGTATCGTTCTGTAGGGCATGGGCTTTTGTTGATTTCAGCCATGTCTCGAAGCTCGGCTTGCTTAATTTTTTCTCTATCTCTTGGAGCGCTTTTGCCCATAAATCTGCAATATTCTCCAACAATCTCCCTCCTTTGTTAGTTATTTTGTACCTACCAAGGTAATTAGACGATGTTACGTCTGAAATTTCTTCTACTAATTATGATTAATCGAATGTATAAAAATAAGTCTTTATGCAGTTATTTTTAATCAAATGAATACAAGTTTATAAATATACATACTTGGCTATTTGTGAATAACTATATAATATAGTAGAAAAACATCTTTTCGACATAATCCACTGACTGTGGACAAGTTATTATTCACAATGTGAAAAAATCTGTCCACATGATATCCACATTCTGTGGATAAAAGAAAATTGTTAATAACTTATTACGAGTGAAAACAAAACTATAATATCAAATAATTGCTAGATAATCAATGGTTTTTGAAAACTTATCCACAATATCTATACCTTGTGGAAAATGTTTATCCACAACACAAGATGATGTGTAAAAGTTGTCGATAATTGTTGTGGATTAAAAAAACTGTCGAAAAAAGTTGTCCACAATTAGAAAAGCTGAAACGCCTTGCTCAGAAATGAGGAAACTGGAGGCTTCGACAAAGAGGCGCTTTTTGCCTCTGTAGAAGGAGGTGAAGTTTCCCGAATTTCTAGGCGTTGAAGCTGGACAAGTAGAAAAGAGCAAGCTGCTCGCCAAGAAACGAGAAAATTCGAAGCTCCGACAAAGAGGCGTTCTTTGCCTCTACCAGAGGAGATGAAATTTCTCGAGTTTCTAGCCGCTGGAGCTGGACAAAATGAAAAGCTGAAACGCCTTGCTCAGAAATGAGGAAACTGGAGGCTTCGACAAAGAGGCGCTTTTTGCCTCAGCAGGAAGAGGTGAAGTTTCCCGAATTTCTAGGCGTTGAAGTTGGACAAGTAGAAAAAGTGGAAGTGGCTTGCCCAGAAACGAAAAATTTGGACGACCAAAATTATCACATCCAGTGGTTAAGTTAGGACTAGTGCGTCAGAAGTTCTGTCTAAGAGGTACATTTTACCTATATAAGGAGGAAGTAATATTTCTAATGGAATTAGACCAATTAGAATTTGAGGGGGAGGGATTTTTAAAAGTGAGGAAATTAGCAAGTAGCAGCTCAAAATCATAATTCCCTTATTCTGAAGAAAAATAAACTATCCAAAATATAGTATTTCAAATAAGGTTGACATTTTTTATAGGTTTTCAATATAATTAGTAAGACTGTCTGATGTATAATTTGAGAGTTAATTCCTCAGGGAGGTGTCATATAAATGAAAAGAACATATCAACCAAGCAAGCGTAAGCACAGCAAAGTTCACGGTTTCCGTAGTCGTATGAGCTCAAAAAACGGACGTAAAGTTCTTGCTCGTCGTCGTCAAAAAGGAAGAAAAGTATTATCAGCATAGGCCACTGAAAGCTCAGTGGTCTTTTTTTCAATAAAAAGGTTTATTTCGATTTTTCTATTGCCCATACTATGGAAAGTGGAAACGACAACTAGACAGAGGGAATAGATCATAGAAATTGAACGTTGTTTCGTCGTACGGGAGTTGTAAAAGATGAAAAAAGAATACCGTATAAAAAAAAATCAAGATTTTCAAACGGTGTTTAAGTCGGGAAAATCTTCGGCTAATCGGCAATTTATCGTTTATGTTTATGAACGGGATGAGCTTGAACATTTTCGCATCGGCTTATCAGTGAGCAAAAAAATTGGAAACGCTGTTACTAGAAACAGAATTAAAAGATTAATTCGCCAATTCTTTCTTGAACACAAAGATCAAGTTCAAATCAAGGATTATGTGATCATTGCCAGGAAGCCGGTTGCTGAGATGAGCTATGCTGAAGTGGAGAAAAGCCTTCTTCATGTATTGAAGGTGGCAAAAGTATTAAAAAAAGTGCAAAAATAGAAGATTTTTTCAAAGGAAAGAAAGAAATTTTCATACAAAGATGTTAGAATACAAAGGAACAGATCGATTTTTCTAAGAATGAATATGTTGAAAAATAGAAGGCATACATATTTACCTTTAGATATTTAATACTAGGAGGAAAAGTAGTTGAAAAGGCGAATATTATTAATAAGTGCGCTAATAGGATTAGTTCTACTACTATCTGGGTGTACCCAGGTCAGTGAACCGATTACCGCAGAAAGCACAGGGTTCTGGAATAAATATTTTGTTTACCCGTTATCCTGGCTTATTACTTATTTTGCAGAACTATTTGGAGAATCAAACTATGGTTTAGCCATTATTATTGTAACTCTTTTAATTCGTTTAGCATTGTTACCATTAATGATTAAACAAACGAAAAGCTCGAAGGCAATGCAGGCTATACAACCTGAGCTTAAAGAACTTCGTGAAAAGTACAGCTCGAAGGACCAAGCTACTCAACAAAAGCTACAACAAGAAACAATGCAGCTATTCCAAAAGCATGGCGTCAATCCATTGGCTGGATGTTTCCCATTATTGATTCAAATGCCAATTTTAATTGGTTTTTACCATGCGATTATGAGAACGAGAGAAATTGCTGAGCATAATTTCCTATGGTTTGATCTTGGAGAATCGGATCCATATTATATTCTTCCTATAGTTGCAGGTGTGACCACATTTATTCAGCAAAAGATTACAATGATGGGGATGGAAAACAATCCTCAAATGGCAATGATGCTATGGTTAATGCCAATTATGATTGTAATCTTTGCATTTCAATTCCCAGCAGCTTTAGCATTATACTGGGTTGTAGGTAATATCTTTATGATTGTTCAAACGATTTTAATTAAAGGTCCAGATATTAGAGCAGCTAAATCTGGAAATGCGGGAGGAGCCAAAAAGTGAAACAAGTAACTGCTACAGGGCAAACCGTCGATGAAGCAGTAGAATCAGCTTTAGCTCAACTTAACACAACTAGAGACCGCACCGATATACAAATCATCGATGAAGGTAAAAAAGGGATATTTGGAATTTTTGGAACGAAGCCAGCTGTTGTTAAAGTAACAGTAAAAGAGGATCCAGTAGAAAAGGCACAGGAGTATTTAGAAAGTGTCGTTCTAACTATGGGGATACCAGCAAAATTGGATGTTACGCGGAATGGAAAGAATGTTACATTCCAACTATCAGGTGAAAAAATGGCGGTTCTTATCGGAAAAAGGGGACAAACTTTAAATTCGCTCCAATATTTGACACAATTGGTAGCAAATCGATTTTCCGATCAATATTTAAATATTATGGTGGATGCTGAAAACTATCGAGGGCGTCGTGAAGAAACCTTGATCCAATTAGCGGAGAGACTTGCAGATAAAGTAAGTCGCACGAAGCAAGATGTGAAGTTGGAACCAATGCCTTCTTATGAAAGAAAAGTCATTCACACAACTCTTGCAAATCATAAAAAGGTTAAGACATCATCAAGTGGATCTGATCCAAATCGACATATCGTGATTTCACCAGTAGAGTAATATAAAAAGAAGCCTAGGCGAATGCCTAGGTTTTTTTGTGCATTTTTACAGGAAGTAGGATTTTTCAAAATGTGACCTGTTATAGAACACGAATAAAGGTAATTTATTGCGTTTAAGAGCATTCTCTATTATTGTTATTCACATGTGGATAAGATAAAATGGAGTATGGTTTTTGTTTTGGGAAAACTAGGATTTGTTATCCTTGTGGATAAATAGGTAATACTAGTAAAAAAGTGAATGATAAAAGTTATTCACAGGTAAAAAAATTCATGTTAAAAAGAAGCATTTGGAATGTTGATATAAAGAAGGTGAAGAAATGGAGTTTGATACAATAGCAGCAATTTCAACTCCAATGGGAGAAGGAGCAATTGCGATTGTTCGATTAAGCGGGGATGAAGCAATTGATATTGCAAACCGAGTATTTAAAGGGAAGAATCTAAAAGAGGTCGATTCACATACCATTCATTATGGACATATCGTTGATCCAGATACAAACCAGGTTGTTGAGGAAGTAATGCTTACCTTGATGAGGGGACCAAAGACTTTCACAAGAGAGGATGTAATTGAAATTAACTGCCATGGGGGACTTGTATCGGTTAATCGGGTCTTGCAACTTGTACTTACGAATGGAGCGAGACTAGCTGAGCCAGGAGAGTTTACAAAGCGTGCGTTCTTAAATGGACGCATTGACCTTTCTCAGGCAGAGGCAGTCATGGATTTGATCCGAGCGAAGACTGACCGCGCAATGAATGTTGCAATTGGTCAAATGGAAGGGAGATTATCGACCCTCATTAACCAATTACGTCAGGAATTACTTGAAACATTAGCCCATATTGAAGTTAATATCGATTACCCTGAATATGATGATGTTGAGGAAATGACGCATCACGTCTTGCTGAAAAAAGCGAAACATGTGCGCGATGAAATTATAAAGTTATTAGAAACCTCCAACCAAGGAAAAATTTTACGAGAAGGCTTATCTACTGTTATTATAGGTAGGCCGAATGTAGGGAAGTCATCTTTATTAAATAGTCTTGTTCATGAAAACAAGGCCATTGTTACCGATATTCCTGGCACAACTCGTGATGTAATTGAGGAATACGTAAATGTTCGAGGTGTTCCACTACGTCTTGTTGATACAGCTGGAATCCGTGAAACAGAGGATATTGTTGAACGGATTGGAGTAGAGCGTTCCCGAGAGGTATTGAAAAAAGCTGATCTAATATTACTTGTTTTAAACTATGGAGATGAGCTTACAGAAGAGGACGAGCGCTTATTTGAGGCTATTTCAGGTATGGAAACAATAGTGATCGTCAATAAAACAGACCTTCCACAAAAAATTAATATGGAGAAGGTTAAGGAACTTGTTAAAGACAAACCAGTCGTAACAACCTCTTTACTTGAAGAAAAAGGGGTAGATGCTTTAGAAAAAGCTATTTCATCATTGTTTTTTACTGGAACTGTTGAAGCAAATGATTTAACATATGTTTCTAACTCCCGCCATATTGCTTTGCTAACACAAGCGAAAAAGTCAATTGAGGATGCCATCTCAGGGACAGAATCGGATCTACCAATCGATATGGTTCAAATTGATTTAACAAGAACTTGGGAGCTGTTAGGGGAAATTATTGGAGATGCTGTTCATGAAAGTCTAATTAATCAGCTATTCTCACAATTTTGTTTAGGCAAATAGAAAATAAATTAGAGTTCAAAAGGACGTTGAAAAGGACCAAAGAGTTCGAGGCGACGCAGTTTTGAGTAGCCGAGCGAGGCAACTCCTTGAGTTAACATCCTTCCAGCCTTGCGCCGAGGGATTGACTTCAAGAATAAACGAGTAGACGCAAGCCCATAACCTAGTTATTCAACATTTTCTCGGAGCAATGTTTGAAGAAATTCGATGTGTCATTTTCAGCAGACTTTTTGAACATCCTTAAAGAGGAGGAAATTAAATTGAGCTATGATGCCGGATATTACGATGTCGTCGTGATCGGTGCTGGGCATGCAGGATGTGAAGCAGGCTTAGCTTCAGCGCGATTAGGTGCAAAAACACTTGTTTTAACAATCAACCTAGATATGGTTGCGTTTATGCCATGTAATCCCTCTATAGGAGGACCTGCAAAAGGGACAGTTGTCCGTGAAATTGATGCCTTGGGCGGAGAAATGGCGAAAAATATCGATAAAACTCATATTCAGATGAGAATGCTTAACACAGGAAAAGGTCCTGCAGTGCGTGCGTTACGTGCTCAGGCAGACAAGTTTTCTTATCAGCATGAAATGAAAAAAACATTAGAAAATGAACAGAATTTAACTCTTGTTCAAGGGATGGTTGAACGTTTAATTGTTGAGGATGACGTATGTAAAGGTGTTATTACCAATACGGGTGCAGAATATCGTGCAAATACAGTTGTCATTACAACAGGTACATTTTTACGGGGTGAAATCATCCTTGGTGAATTAAAGTACTCAAGTGGCCCAAATAACCAGCAACCGTCTATTAAGTTATCAGAGCATCTTGAGGAGTTAGGTTTTAATTTAGTTCGTTTTAAAACGGGAACACCGCCAAGGGTGAATAGTCATACGATTGATTATAGTAAAACGGAAATTCAACCTGGTGATGAAACACCAAGAGCATTTTCTTATGAAACGACTAAATACATTACCGATCAGCTTCCATGCTGGTTAACATATACAAGTGAAGAAACACATCAGATTATTGATGCTAACCTGCATCGTTCACCCATGTATTCTGGCATGATTAAAGGAACAGGACCACGTTATTGTCCTTCGATTGAGGATAAAGTTGTTCGTTTCCATGATAAGCCTAGACATCAAATCTTTCTTGAGCCAGAAGGTAGAAATACTCAGGAAGTCTATGTACAGGGACTATCTACAAGCTTACCTGAGGATGTTCAACATCGTTTAATCGCATCTGTCCCAGGACTTGAAAATGCACAAATGATGAGACCAGGATATGCGATTGAATACGATGCAATTGTACCTACACAACTATGGCCAACACTAGAAACAAAAAAAATTAAAAACCTCTATACAGCGGGTCAAATAAATGGAACCTCTGGATATGAGGAAGCTGCAGCACAAGGAATCATGGCCGGTATTAATGCAGGACGCCGCGCTCTTGGCAAAGATGAAGTTATTTTAAGTCGTTCAGATGCCTATATTGGTGTACTTATTGATGATTTAGTAACAAAAGGCACTGCTGAGCCTTATCGTTTATTAACTTCTCGTGCCGAATATCGTTTACTTCTTCGTCATGACAATGCAGATTTGCGATTGACGGAGCTAGGTCATGAGATTGGCTTAATTCCTGAAGAACGATTCCAATTGTTCCTGAATAAAAAGACAGCTATTCAACAAGAGATGGAGCGTCTCCAAGGGGTTAGAATTAAACCAACCGAGGAAGTACAAGAATTAATCCGCTCTGTTGGTGGAAGTGAACTAAAGGATGGAATTTTAGCAAGTGATTTGCTAAAACGTCCAGAAATGACATATGATCATATACGCAAATTGGCTCCAAGCGAGCAAGAGATTCACCCTGATGTTGCGGAACAAATTGAAATTCAAATCAAGTATGAAGGGTATATTCAAAAATCCTTGCAGCAAGTTGACAAACTTAAACGAATGGAAGATAAGAAAATTCCAGAAAACATTGATTATGATGCAATCTCTGGCTTAGCTAATGAAGCGAGAGCAAATTTAAAGGAAGTACACCCTCTATCTATTGCTCAAGCTTCAAGGATTTCAGGTGTAAATCCTGCTGATATTTCCATTTTACTCGTATATCTTGAGCAAGGAAAAATTGCTCGCGTAAATTAACTAGGAGAGAAAGAAATGGACACTTCATTATTTACAACTATGTTGGAAGAGAAGGGGATATCCCTTTCTCCAACCCAACTTAATCAGTTTGAAACGTATTACAACTTGTTAGTGGAATGGAATGAAAAAATGAACCTTACGGCGATTACAGATAAGCCAGAGGTGTATTTAAAACATTTTTTTGATTCTGTTTCTGCCGCATTTTATTTTGATTTTTCCAAAGAAGCTTCAATCTGTGATGTCGGAGCGGGTGCTGGATTTCCAAGCATCCCACTTAAAATTTGCTTTCCGCATCTAAAAATTTCAATAGTGGATTCACTACAAAAGCGAATAACGTTTCTAGAGGAGCTTTCGAAGGCATTACAGCTAGAAAATATGACATTCTATCACGATCGTGCTGAAACCTTTGGGCAGAAGCAAGATATTAGAGAGACTTTTGATATTGTGATGGCAAGAGCAGTTGCTAGAATGTCTGTGTTAAGTGAACTATGCTTGCCTCTTGTGAAAGTAGATGGGACATTTATTGCGATGAAAGCAGCTTCTGTTGCAGAGGAACTAGAGGATGGCAAGAAAGCTATCACTACACTAGGTGGTCAAGTAAGAGATGTACATCACTTTTTATTACCTATTGAAAAAAGTGACCGAAATATTGTGATTATCGATAAGAAAAAACCAACACCAAAAAAATACCCACGTAAACCGGGAACACCAAATCGTTCACCAATTAAATAATCTATTGGTGAACCTTTTTTTACATTGTAAATTTGTTTCAACATGAATTAGTAGAAAGATAGTAAGATTTTTGCAGAATCCGTGTTATAATAGAAGGAATGAGAGAGAAAATAGAGAATTATTAACTTTATTCAGCAGAATACTCTACTTATCTAAGTGTGGAATGTATGTACGGTATAACGTTTACGTGAGGCGTTCAATCATTGGCTAAATAAAGTTAAGCCTCCGGCGTATGCCACGATTTTACATTGGGAATTTTTCGAGCAGAAAGATTAAAGACTAAGAGAGCCATATCTTGTGGCAATGTCTTTATGACCCACCGCGTGTGGGCCTAAAAATCTGGCGCAAATACGCCAAGGCGCATTTGATTAGTGGGAGTTCTAAGGGGTGGTGGAATTATGAGGCATCCATTTTCACGATTATTTAGCATCGGTGAAAAAGATGACAAACAACAAACGAATCAAGAACAGGTGGTAGAAACACAACTACAAGATTCAATAGAAGATGAAGAAGAAACACACCTGAATGAAGAAGTTCGACAAATTCCGATAAATGAAATTGTTCCAAACCGATATCAACCAAGAACTGTTTTTGCAGAGGATAAGATTAGAGAACTAGCATTAACCATACGTACTCATGGGATTATTCAACCAATTGTTGTTCGACAATTTGCTGATAATCAGTATGAAATCATCGCTGGTGAGCGACGTTGGAGAGCCGTCCAAACGCTAGAATGGGAGACTATTCCAGCCATTATAAAGGAGTTCAATGATGCAGAAACTGCATCCGTTGCATTGATCGAGAACTTGCAACGTGAGGAACTATCAGCCATTGAAGAAGCGTATGCTTATGCTAGATTAATAGAATTACATAATCTTACACAGGAAGCGTTAGCTCAACGATTAGGGAAAGGTCAATCAACAATCGCTAATAAGTTGCGTTTATTAAAGTTGCCTGAAGAAGTACAACAGGTACTCATGCAGAAGAAGCTTACAGAGCGGCATGCGAGAGCTTTGATTCCTCTCAAGGATCCAGAAAAGCAAATTAAGCTTATGCATGATATTATTGAAAAAGAGCTGAATGTAAAGCAAACAGAGGACCGAGTCGATAAAATCCTTGAATTAGAAAAGGAGAAGAAGCGACCAAAGCCAAAATTTAAAGCAGTAAGCCGTGATATGAGAATTGCGATGAACACGATTCGTCAATCATTAACCATGGTTGAAGAGAGTGGTGTCTCTTTAAATACTGAAGAAGAAGAATTCGACGACTTTTATCAATTTACAATCCGAATTCCTAAAAATAAATAGACTGTGTTCTTTCCTTGCCTAAACAGGTGAGGAATTTTTTTAGTTCTATGAGACTATTTTCAGTGGAAACGATTAAAATACATTCTATTTGTCATAGGAAATGTTTCACGTGAAACATTTTTGACTGTTTTTTTGTCAAAAAAAGATAAACCATATCATTTTTTCGTGATAGAATAGAAAAAGTGATACTATTATAAAGACCTCACTTTGTGAAAAAATAGTAGGATAGTAGAAAGTAGGTGACATCGTGGGGAAAATCATCTCAATTGCTAACCAAAAGGGTGGAGTAGGTAAAACAACTACTTCTGTTAACCTTAGTGCTTGCTTAGCCTATGTGGGTAAGCGGGTTTTACTTGTTGATATTGACCCTCAAGGGAATGCAACAAGTGGCTGCGGCATAGAAAAGGCAAATATAGATCAGTGCATTTATGATGTGCTTGTTGATGATGTTGAGGCAAAAAATGTAACGGTTCCAACGACAGTTGAAAACTTATATATGATTCCGGCAACAATCCAATTGGCTGGTGCCGAAATTGAACTAGTGCCAACGATTTCTCGCGAAGTTCGTCTAAAAAGAGCATTAGAAGAAGTGCAAGATCAATATGACTATATTATTATAGACTGTCCACCATCATTAGGATTGTTAACATTAAATGCATTAACAGCTTCAGATACTGTGATCATTCCAGTTCAATGTGAGTATTACGCACTTGAAGGACTTAGTCAGCTATTAAATACAATCCGCCTGGTTCAGAAACACCTCAATAAAGAATTAATGATTGATGGAGTTCTTTTGACCATGTTAGATGCAAGAACTAATTTAGGTATTCAGGTCATTGAAGAAGTGAAAAAGTATTTTCAAGATAAAGTATATAAAACGATTATTCCTAGAAACATCCGTTTAAGTGAAGCTCCAAGTCATGGGGAACCAATTATCATCTACGATCCGAAGTCTAGAGGTGCTGAAGTATACTTAGATCTTGCAAAGGAAGTGATTGTGAATGGCTAAAGGGTTAGGTAAAGGTATCAATGCTTTATTTTCCACCTCGATGGAAGTGGGGAATGAAGAGGTTGTACAAGAAGTTAAAGTAACTCAATTACGTACGAATCCATATCAACCAAGAAAAACATTTGCGCCTGAGGCAATTACTGAATTAAAAGAGTCAATTCTTACACATGGGATATTACAACCTATTATTGTTCGAAAAACCATTAAAGGATTTGAAATTGTGGCCGGCGAAAGACGTTTCCGTGCTGCAAAAGAAGCAAAATTTAATACAGTTCCTGTTGTTGTTCGTGAGTTAAATGAGCAACAAATGATGGAAATTGCATTACTTGAAAATTTACAACGTGAGGATTTAACACCAATTGAAGAGGCTTTTGCTTACCAATCCTTACTTGATCATTTAAAAATTACTCAAGAGCAGCTTGCGAAAAGATTAGGAAAAAGCAGACCGCATATTGCGAATCACCTTCGTCTTCTATCTCTTCCAAAACATGTCCAAGATTTAATTTCTGAAGGAAGATTATCTATGGGACATGGACGCACATTACTAGGACTGAAAAAGAAAGAAAAGTTAAATGCAGTTGTTGAAAAAGTGATTGCAGAGGAGCTTAATGTTCGTCAATTAGAAGCCTTGATTAGCGAAATTAATCAAAATGTTCCACGTGAAACACCTAAACCGCCAAAAAAGGAAAAAGATATCTTTATCAAAGAACAAGAATCTTTCCTTCGTGAGCGATTTGGTACATCTGTTTCGATTAAACAAAGCAAGAAAAAAGGAAAAATTGAAATCGAATTCTTCTCTAATGAAGACCTTGAAAGAATTCTTGAATTGCTAGATTCACCAAAAATCTCATAAGGCTTTTAGCAAACCTGCACGTCTTGTTTTATTGATTATATAACTGGACTGTGCAGCGTTTTTTTATTATATAAAAAAGAAAATAGGGGAAATGGAAATTGGTTCTATTAGGGACGGTAGTAAACGGATTGTGTATAATTGTTGGGACCTTATTAGGAAAGGTATTGCACCGGATTCCAGATAAAATAAAAGCAACTGTAATGCAAGCGATTGGACTTGCTGTTTGTTTGTTAGGTATCCAAATGGGGCTAAAAAGTGAACAATTTCTAATTGTCATCTTTAGTTTAGTGTTTGGCGGCATTCTTGGCGAATGGTGGGGACTAGAAGATAAATTAAATCAATTAGGAGCTTGGATTGAAAAGAAGGTAGGTTCATCATCTGATGAAGGTACGATTGCAAAGGGTTTTGTAACAGCTACCTTAATATTTGTCATTGGTGCAATGGCCATCATTGGTGCACTTGACAGTGGTTTGCGTCATGACCATCGTATCCTTTATACAAAGTCAATCATAGATGGATTTACTAGTTTAATATTATCAACAACTTTAGGGATTGGTGTATTATTCTCTGCAGTTCCTGTTATTCTGTATCAAGGTGCAATTGCACTATTTGCTACACAAATTGATAAATTTATTCCGACCGAAGTGATGGATGCGTTTATTGTCGAAATGACGGGTACGGGTGGCTTAATGATTGTCGCAATTGGTACCAATTTGATAGGAATTACCAATATCCGTGTTGCAAATCTATTACCTGGTATTCTTGTTGTAGCTATCCTCGTAACAGTAGTGTATTATTGGAATTCAATTTTGTTCTTTGCACAAGGTCTATTTTAAACCTCTTCATAACAGAAGAGGTTTTTTTATAAGGAAAATCGATCTTTTTCAACATTCCCCAGCTCAACTTTCCGCAGAAACTGAAACTCAGCCTTGCAAATACCACTTGCAATTGTATTTGCGATTTTCATAACTAAACTTAATCTTGTGTTTTGAAGGACAAAAAACTCCATAAATCCACTTACATTTACAATCCCAGTAATATGCATGTCGCCAATAGGGGTTAATTCCTTATTAACGCCTGCTCCTGGCTTGATTGGACCGTCTCCGATGGTTATGGCTCCCACGTTCTTCAATCTTCCTAAACAGGCGTCTATGCCAATAATAAATGGGTTTGCATACTTCATTTTGATTTCCTCAATTTTCTCTTGAAGATTAACTGCATGAATAGGTTCGTCCAATGTGCCATATACATGAAAGTGGGACAATCTTTTTTCGGTAATCTTCGTGCCAATTAAAGGTCCAAGGCAGTCGCCAGTAGAACGGTCTGTACCGATGCAAAAAATAACAATTGGTTGATTAGCAGTATGTGGGAGCATAGAAGTGATTTTTAAGGCAATTTGATGGTCAGCTGATTCTTGGTCATGTGGAATTCGAAATGGTTCATTTTTTAGATGGTCAAATAATTTGTATCTAAGATTCATAGGCTTTTCACCCCTTTTTAACTGTAGTAACAGTATACGGAGAAATCTTATATTCTATACGTCTGAACAAAAAAGATTCTTAGATTTGTATTATGAGCATTTTTTAGTAGATAGAGGAATTATGGAGGGATCATATGTTTAGGGCAGGGTTTCGGTGGATGTTTCTTATTTTGGGAACCGCAATTGGCGCGGGATATGCATCAGGGAGGGAGATTTGGCAGTTTTATGGAGAGCAAAGTGCCTTAGCGATAATCTTTTTTACATTCATTTTTATTATTTGTTGTTATATTATTATGAAGATCAGTTATGAAAAAAAAGCCGAGCATTTTGTTCCTGTATTAAAAGAACTAGTGGGAGAAAAGGTTTCACATGTGTATGATGTGATTACGATTTTATACTTATTTTCTACAACGGTTGTGATGTTAGCGGGTGGAGGAGCTACATTAGAGTTATTTACGATTCCTTTTTGGTGGGGAATTCTGATTTTTGGTTTCCTGTTGGTCCTAGTCTTTTTGTGGAATATCAATGGCTTGATCTCAATAAATATGGCGATTATACCTGCCTTAATAATCTTTTTAACAACGGTTTTGTTTATTTTTTTGTCAGCTAATGGAAAGGAATTTTCCTTTATTTTGCATGAGCAAGGAAATTGGCCGTCCGCATTTACATTTACAGCATTAAACATATTACCGCTTGTTGCTGTACTTGGTGCAATTGGTAAAGAAATGAAGTCAAAAGGGGAAGCATGGGTTGCGAGTATTGGAAGTGGTCTATTTTTAGGATTTATCACCTTTGTTTACAATGAGGCACTTATTGAAGTGGCTCAAGAAATCATGCTTTATGAGATTCCATTATTTATCATCATGAAAAATTTCCCGTATGTAGCAGTATTTATCATGTCCATTCTATTATTTGGAGCAATATTTACAACTGCAGCGTCGGGATTACTAGGATTATCCACACGTTTTAAAGACTATTTAAAAATGCCTTTGTGGATGATTTCCATTCTATTGATTTTACTGATGGTACCCTTTACGACTTTTGGCTTTTCTACGCTCGTTTCAATTTTATACCCATTATATGGTATTGCAAATTTATACTTATTGGCCGTCATTTTGTTATATCCAATTGTAAATCGCTACAATTTAAAATGATTTCCTGTTACAATACAACATATAAAGATTCTTCATATAAAAGAATAAAGGGTGGGTGTCGTGGTAGACAAAGACTATGGATTACATGATATTGTAGAAATGAAGAAACCTCATCCATGTGGAACAAATAAATGGAAGATTATTCGATTAGGGATGGATATTCGAATCAAATGTGAAGGCTGCGAACATAGTGTACTCATTCCTCGAAAAGAGTTTGGCCGAAAACTAAAAAAGATTCTTGTGAAGCATGAGGATTAAGCCTCGTGCTTTATTTTTTCGGGTTTTCTTTTAAGCGGAAATAATTTCTATAGAATGTTAGTTGCTGTGATTTATAATAGAGGATACGAAGTTTTGGTAGGTTTGCTACATGTGTAGGGAGTGAGGAGAATGGCTACATTTAAATCTGCATGTCCTTTAAATTGTTGGGACAGTTGTGGTTTTGTTGTTGAAGTGGAAAACGGTAAAGTTGTAAAAATAGATGGAGATAAAGATCATCCAATTACAAAGGGCAAAATTTGCGGCAGAGGACGTATGCTGGAAACACGAACGAACTCTGATGATCGCATTCTTTATCCATTGAAAAAGGTAGATGGAGAGTTTCAAAGAATTACATGGGAACAAGCATTAACAGAAATCTCAGAGAAGCTTTTAATAGTAAGGCAAAAATATGGTTCTACGGCTGTTCTGCACAGTCATGACTATGCAAACGGTGGCCTTTTAACTAAAATACCAGATCGTTTTTTTAATTGTTATGGTGGTGCCACTGATCTAATCGGTAGCATTTGCTGGGGATCAGGTATTGAAGCACAAAATTGGGATTTTGGAAATTCAGCAAGTCATGCACCTGATGATATATACAATAGTAAAAATGTAATCATTTGGGGAAGAAATGTGGCACGCACGAATATGCATCTCTTTGGTTATTTACAAGAGGTAAAAAAGAAGGGCACTAACATAATTGTTATTGATCCCATATACAATGGAACGGCAAAGATAGCTAATTCCTATATCTCAATTACTCCAGGTATGGATGGTTTGTTAGCGATTGGTATTATGAAGGAATTAATTCGTTTAGACTTACAGGATAAAGAGTTTATTGAAAAGTATACTTTGGGATTCAGTGATTTATTGGCTACTATTGAATCAATTACAATGAACGAAATTGAGGAAGTAACAAATGTTCCACGTGAAACAATTACAAGTTTAGCTCACATATATAGTAATGGGCCAACGGCAACCTATATGGGGTTAGGGATGCAGCGGTACGCAAATGGTGGAAATACCATTCGTCTAATTGATGCATTAGTAGCAGTCAGTGGTAATGTAGGCATCCCAGGTGGTGGAGCTAATTTTGGAAATACGCAAGTTGGCCAAAGTTTTGATAGTGTGGCTTTAACTCTACCAGAAAGAAAGAAACATTCGAGATCTTTCGTTATGAGCGAGCAAGCGGAAAGGATTCTAACTGCTTCAGAACCACCAATAAAAATGATTATGGTATCAAGTGGAAACCCATTAACTCAGGTTCCAAATACAAATAGGGTACTAGAAGCCTTCCAATCAGTAGATACATTAGTTGTATTAGAGCAGTTTATGACTGATACGGCGAGGTTAGCCGATTATGTACTTCCTTCAGCTACTGTGTTTGAGGAAGAGGATATTTATTATTCATCCATGTACCATCATTTTGTTAATTATGGGCCTAAATTAGTCGAAGCTCGTGGAGAGGCAAAGTCTGATGTTTGGATTTGGTCTGAATTAGCTAAAAGGTTAGGGTTTGGTGAAGATTTTAATTATACAAGAAAAGAATTTATAAAAATGGGAGTAGGTTCTTTACAAGAGAAGGGTATATCCTTTGAGGAAATCAAGGAAAAAAGTCACGTACCATTGCCTGTACAGCTTGTACCCTGGAACGATTTTCATTTTTCAACTCCATCTGGAAAATTTGAATTCACATCATCATTAGGAGAGATGAAAGGGTATGATGGACGTATAAAAATATCATATCCAAGAGAATCGACATTTTCTAATCAAGAGTTAGGTGAAAAATACCCATACTCACTATTAACGATTCATCCTTTACGTTCAAACCATTCACAAAATTATCATTTGATTGAAGGATTACAAACAATAAAAGTTGAGGTTTCTAAGGATATTGCTGAACAGAAAAATCTTGAACCGAATGATAAGGTAAGGGTATTTAATGACCGTGGTGAAATTACAGGGAAAGTGCAAATATTAAAAGAGTCATCTCCAAAGATTATTTGTATTGATGAAGGACAATGGCATATCTTTGGTGGTAGTGTCAATAATCTCACATCACATGAAGTTTCTGATAACGGGCTTGGCAGTACATTATATGATTGCCTTGTTGGAATTGAAAAACTTTAGAATGGTGGATTTATACAAAAGCCGTTTCTAGCTGAAACGGCTTGTATTTTTTATAAGGAAAACCTATAATTGTTGAAGGCTAGTATGTTTCGGATAAGAGGAGTGGAAAAATCAATGGCGTTAACAGCAGGTATCGTTGGTCTTCCTAACGTTGGAAAATCAACTCTTTTTAATGCAATTACACAAGCAGGTGCGGAATCAGCGAACTATCCGTTCTGTACAATTGACCCAAATGTGGGGATTGTTGAGGTTCCAGATGAGCGTTTAAATAAATTAACTGAATTAGTACAACCTAAAAAAACTGTACCAACAACCTTTGAATTTACTGATATTGCAGGGATTGTAAAAGGTGCCAGCAAAGGGGAAGGTCTTGGTAATAAGTTTTTATCACATATTCGCCAAGTAGATGCGATTTGTCATGTGGTACGCTGTTTTGCAGATGATAATATCACTCACGTAGCAGGTAAGGTAGATCCAATTGCTGATATTGAAACAATTAATTTAGAATTGATTTTAGCAGACCTTGAGTCAGTAGATAAGCGAATTGACCGTGTTGGAAAGCTTGCTAAGCAAAAGGACAAGGATGCAGTTGCTGAGCATGAGGTTCTTGTACAGTTAAAAGAAGCATTTGAAAATGAGCAACCAGCTCGTGCAGTTGAATTTACTGAAGAGCAAATGAAATATGTAAAGGGAATGCACTTACTAACAAGTAAACCAGTTTTATACGTTGCGAACGTTGGCGAAGATGATGTAGCAGATCCTTCTTCAAATGAATATGTTCAATTAGTACGTGAGTTTGCTCAAAAGGACAATGCGGAAGTTATTGTTGTTTGTGCAAAAATCGAGTCAGAAATTGTGGAGCTTGAAGGGGAAGAAAAGGAAATGTTCCTTGAAGAGCTAGGAATAGAAGAATCTGGTCTTGATCAATTGATTCGAGCTGCGTATCACTTATTAGGACTTGCTACGTATTTTACTGCAGGTGTACAAGAGGTAAGAGCGTGGACATTTAGAAAAGGAATGAAGGCTCCACAATGTGCTGGTATCATTCACTCTGATTTTGAGAGAGGATTTATCCGCGCTGAGACGGTATCGTATGAAGATCTTCTTGCAGGTGGTTCTATGAATGCTGCTCGTGAGGCAGGGAAGGTTCGCCTTGAAGGTAAAGAGTATGTTGTACAAGATGGGGATGTCATTCATTTCCGATTTAATGTATAAGTTATTTGACTGGAATTCAGCCACAGGACGATGATATGTCGTTTTGTGGCTGTTTTGTTAAGGTAACAGGTGATTATTAGCTCAATCGTGAGAAACTTTTGAGTTCCTCACGCCTTTCAGCTTTGGCTGAAAGGTGACAAAAATAAATAAAAGGGGCAGAGTGAACTGACCTAGCCAAATGAGACATATATAAAACACCTATCCATATTAAATTTAACACTTTTTCATTAATTTGA